>CAIJTL010001450.1 GCA_903823545.1 uncultured Planctomycetaceae bacterium | reverse complement strand
CGGTGTACGAACCGCTTGGCTGGAGGTACTTCTTTACCGCGTCGAAATCTGGCAGTTTCGAAAAGTCGATGTCCGGGAAGGCCGATCCGAGTTGGCCGCTGCGTGCCGCTTCCCACAACGTTTCGATTTGCGAATCTTGCTTTGAGTAGCTGACGATCGAAGTCTTCGCTGGCAGATGCTCAGCGACTTTCTTGTAGTCGGCCGAATCAACGAGTGCATCGCCGTCGGTGTCACCTCGCAGCATCGCTTCGACGGCAGTGACGTCGTTGCTGAAGAGAAGTTGATCTGGGCCGATTGCGACGCCGCCGGACTTTGGTTCGCCGCTACCGCTGAAGTCGGGAATTTCGAATTCGTAAATCGTCGAACCTTGGAACTCGCGAGCCTTCGCTGGGAACCCCGGAGCCTTCGCGATCTTAGCCATCGTTGCCTTGAACTTCTTGGAATCTTTCAAGCCCAACGCAACAACGACTCGGTCTTGGCCTTCTTTGTCATCCTTCTTCTTGGCCGATTCCATCACGAACTGAATGCGGCCAGAGATAACGTCGATCACATCTTTCTTGAGATGGACCTTTGGTTCTTGTTGAGCCAGTTGATCGATCGTTGCAGCGGTCATGCCTGGGCCGCGAAACATATCGACCATCGTTTCGATGGCGGTGTAAGCCCCGGCAATATCCCAATTGAGCGAAAACCAAGCGGTGGCGTTCGTCGTGACCCAACGTGGCGGCTTTTGTTCGATGGCCGGGAATTGGAACACATTCAGCAGTCCTTTGGTGGGCTGCTCGATCATCAAGAATGTTTTGCTGGTGCTATCGAAGTGTTCGGTCGCCATGTCGAGCGTGCCGCCGACAGCCTTCACGCTGTTGATCCCCAACGGTTCGGTGAATCCCATGAACAACGCGGCTTGAGGATTCGCTGCTGCGATTTGAGTGAGAGCAGACTGCACCAAGCCCATCGGATTGACGTACCAAACCAACACGCCATCGTCGTCTTCAGATTCGCATTTTTTCAGGATCAAGTTGTAGTTGTCATTGTCGGCGAAGGTGTCGGAGTGCTTGCCGTCCCAACGAGCCAACGTTCCTTTCGCAGTGTCGAGATCACTAGCCACAACGAGCATCGTGTCTTTGATGAAGTAGACCAACTGATTCGGTTTCTCTTCGGAATCTTCGTCTTTCTTCATCGTCCAGACGGTCACTTTGGTTCCATCGATCTCTTCGTCGTCGCTGCTGGCTCCTTGCTCGGAAAGAGCTTTCTCACCCTTTTCCATGAGTGCGTCGACCGTCTTTTCGCTGTCGCCGAAATCGAGAAACATGATTCCCGAAATCTTCTTTCCCGGAGGAGTGATCACCGCAAAGGCGAGCTCGCCGCTTGGAACTTGAAGCAGATCCTTCAACGTAACTCCGAGGTTCTGTTCGATCTCACCGGAAACGTTCTCGAGCGCCTTTGTGAGTTCCGCTTTGAACGGCTCGAACGCCGAATCCTCAGTCATTTCTCCGAGTGACGACTTGCCGAATCGAGCCTTGAGATCGTCCACACTCGGGATCGAGACATAAACCGAAACATCCGCCGGCAGCAGCCGATCCGTCGGAACTGCCTCATCTTCAGCAGCTCGCAGCCACAACCGTGGCATCAACAATGTGGACAACGCGAGTAAGACCGTTCCAACTCGAAGAAGAGCTTTCATGTTCATTCCATTTACAAATTGATGTGACGCGCGATCGCCGCGACGAGACGCACGGCTCAAAAGATCAAACCGTTGTACCACCCTTCGCACACGTCCGTTTCAAAAGACTTCGTCATGTTCTCAACGAAGGGGACGTCGCGGACGATTCACAAGACTCCACGCGCAGGACTGGCGGGGTTGTACGGGAGCCAAACATCGCTCGCAAGCTGCGTTTCTACGCATCGGCGCTGTGCCGTTCTGGCCGCTCGTCGATACATCGATTACCGTCATGCAACGACGACAGACTCAAACCCCTTCGACCTCGCTTTGCATCACGAGCCATTATGAAACACGCCTTTGTGCTTCTATTCGTTTTGATCCTCTGCCAGTTCACGATGCTTCAGGCTGACGAGCCGAAGCGGTATGAACTAACGGCGCGGGCGAGTCTGGTTGATTCGCGGGCGAAGTCGCACCCTGAGATTGGGTTTGTCTTTGAGAAGGATGGCAAGCCTCAGGACGTACAACATGCTTTTGTTGATACGCGAGTTGCCCCGCGCGGGAAGTTGGTGATCTGGTTGATGGGGCACAACGGGCCGCTGTTTGAGCGGCTGTCTGGTTATGGCCTGCATGCCATTCAGGTTCATTACGCGAATGGCTGGTTTGGGAAGCTCAACAAGGAGCCTCCGCCGGATGACAAATATCTCGGCCGCATACGATTGGAAGCGGCGACCGGTGAGGACTTCAGCGATGCGATCGACATCCCGAAACCTGACGGAATGGCGGAGCGATCATTTCAGTTTGTAAAGTGGTTGGCCAAAGAGAATCCTCAAGGAAAATGGGAGCAATTCATCTCAGCCGACGGCAAAACGCTGCGTTGGGAGAACGTGATCATGGCGGGGATTTCTCACGGTTCGACAACGGCAGCGCGGTTTGCCATTCATCAAAAGGTCGATCGAGTGGTCATGCTCTCCGGCCCGCGCGACCAATTAGAGAATTGGTATTCGATGCCATCTGCGACTCCGGCCAATCGGTTCTTTGGTTTCACGCACGTGCTCGATGGTGGTTGGACTGCGGACCATTATTGCCGTTCCTGGGAATTACTTGGGCTCCATCAATTCGGGCCGATTGTGGATGTCGATCAGACTAAACTACCGTTCGGCAATTCGCGGCGATTGATTACCAATGCCGATGTCAAAAAAGATGCCAACCGCGCCCACTCTTCGTCACAGCCGGGAGGTGCTGCCGTGAAAGACGCTTCAGGCAAGTTCATCCACGAAGAAGTCTGGCGATACCTCTTCACGCACCCGGTCGATCAAGTCGGCGAACCTGTCGCGGCTGATCCTGATTGCCGAAAAGATCACAACAAGGGGAGCAAATGACGGCGACCAATTCTGGATACGAGACTGTTGGTAAGACTGGTACTCGTCGCGAGTTTCTTTGGAACGCAGGTGGTGGACTTGGCGGAGTCGCATTGGCGGCGATGTTGGCGAGTGACCAATTACTCGGCAGCGAGGCGAAGGCTTCAACGAGTCCGCTGGCGAACAAGGCGGGGCACATCGCGGCGAAGGCGACGAATGTCATTCAGATCTTTTGCCCGGGCGGAATGAGTCATGTTGATACGTGGGACTACAAACCGGAACTCGAACGACAACACGGACGGCCGTTTGATGCGGAGCTTGGTAAGCAGACGTTTGCCGGTATCGGCGGGAACTATGCGAAGAGCTTTTGGAAGTTCCGTCAGCATGGCGACTGCGGTCGTTGGTTGAGCGATCTGTTTCCAAGATTGGCGAGTCACGTCGATGACATGGCTTTTATTTACTCAATGCAGAGCAAGTCGGCCTTGCATGGGCCAGCGATGTTCATGGCCAACAGCGGCTTCATTCGCCCCGGCTTTCCAAGCATGGGAGCGTGGGTGACTTACGGGCTGGGGAGCGAGAGCGACAACTTGCCAGCGTATGTCGTCTTGCCTGATCCACGTGGCCTGCCGCCGGGTGGACTCGCGAATTGGGGGGCGGGCTTTCTGCCAGCGGTTCATCAAGGGACGGTCATCGAGACATCGGCGTCGCGGCCTCCCATTGCAGATTTGTTTCCGCCTGCCAATCGCGAGTTCTCTCGGGAATCAGAACGAGACGGTCGTGAGTTCCTGCGATTGCTCAACGCGGCTCACGCAGAGTCGCGCGGCGATTCACTCCTTGAGGCTCGCATTGCGGCGTATGAGTTGGCGGCGAAGTTGCAGTTGAGTGCGCCAGAAGCAGTCGATGTTGCGAGCGAGAGTGCGGCGACGATCAAGCCGTATGAACTCGAAGATCCCGATGTCGGGCCGTTTGGTCGACAATGTTTGCTCGCG
>CAIJTL010001449.1 GCA_903823545.1 uncultured Planctomycetaceae bacterium | reverse complement strand
CGATCACGCTTACTACAAAAACGCCAGAGCCGGTATTGCTCGAGGCAATACCGGCTCATTCTCCTACGCGAGACCAGAATGGAGAACCGAATGTGACCTTCAATGTCGGGCAGAAATCAGCTTCGAAGGATGCGAAAGCAACATCTTGCGCCGCATCTCCTCGGCAACTGTCTGCGCATCGAGATTTGTTTGGATGATCTTCGGCTGAATGAAGACAATTAATTCCGTACGATCGCGTGCAGTCTCATTGCGTGCGAAGAGATCGCCAAGATATGCAATGTCCGAAAGGAACGGGATACCCGTCTTCCCGCCTGTACGCCGGTCGCTAATTAGCCCCCCGAGCAAAACCGTTTGGCCTGACATTACCGAAACCGCGCTCTTAATGACACGCTGCGACACCGTCGGTGTTAACGTACCACTAGAGGTATTCTTAACGACGTTGCTTATTTCCTGTTCAACTTCGAGCGTGACATTTCCATTCGCGGTGACGCGGGGCAACACGCGCAAAATGACACCAGTACTACGGTACTCGATATTATTTGTGACCGGGATTACCGGGCTAGTTAACAAACCTGTTGAACTCGGACCGACGAGACTAGCTTGGGTGGTCGCTACGGGGACTTCATCGCCAACCTTGATCGAGGCAACCTGATTGTCGAGAGCTACCACCGAGGGTGCGGAAAGCACGCGAACGCTTGTCCTTGAAGACAAGGCCGACAGTATGGCACGCGGATCCTGAGCGGGTCCAAGCAATGCATTGAAACCGGGAAGAACCCGACCAAGCACTTGGGACGCGACGTGGGAAAACCCTACTGAACTTCGCTCGGTGCCATTTTGAAGTCCCTTGAGCATGTACTGAACGCCATATTCCAAACCTTCATTCAACGAAACTTCTGCGATCGTTGCTTCGATGGCAACCTGAACACGAGGACGATCAAGCTGTTGAAGCACTTGATTAATCAGGCGCATCTTTTCGCGGTCAGCGAAGATGAGAAGCGAATTCGTTGTGGTGTCAGGCGTAATTTTGACACGTCCATCGCCACCAGATGCCGCCGGTGCCGACACGGGCATCGATAGCGAACCAAAAGGCGAAGCACTTGAACTGGGTTCGCTGGCGCCTACACTGGGGGGTTCGATGACGCCAGATCCGGCCGAGCCCACAGTCCTTCCGCCGCTGCTCGTGGCACTATTGGATTGTCCCTGCCCCCTACGCGACGAACCGAAATTGGATTGGCCACCAGTGCCTACAGAACCAAGTCGACCACCCGTTTCCGGCTGAGCGCTGACTGAGGAACCGCCAAGACCAAAAGCGTCGTTGATCAACGCTGCCAACTGCTTTGCATCACCGAACTTGACGCGGTAAACTTTTGTCACGCTAGCAGCATTGCTCGCCCTGTCGAGACGACGTATCCAGGTCGAAGCGAGCCGAAGTGTTCCAGCATTGCGCGCGACAACCATTATGGCATTCATCCGAGCGATCGGATGAAACTGGACCTGTCCGCGGCCAACTCCATTCTCGCCACTGTCGGTTATACGCTGCAATTCGCCAATCACAACGTCGGGCAAGGCGGTTGTCACGGGATATATGCCAACCGATTGCCCACGCATCCAGTCCTTGTCGAAAGCCATCGCTGTTTCAAGTACCGTTCGCCGCTCATCGCCAGTGCCTTGAATAAGCAACAGATTTCCAGGGCCGACACGGATGGCCCCAGGCTTTGCCGAAAAACTGTCGACCAACTTCATAACATTGTCGCCGGAGATGTGCCGCAGCGGCAAAACAGTTACTCCGAACCCGGGCGATACATTTCCGGCCACATCGATCGGCGCCGAGGTGGCGGACTCGCCAGCGGCAACAACACGATACCCGCTACCTTCCTTGACGAGATTGGCGTTGATCGCCTTCAGCGCACTTTCTAGGCCGAAAAGCAGCTCGTCCCTCTTCAATGGTCCACCAGAAGCCAGTGTAATTGTACCAGTTACGCGCGGATCGACAGTAACAACAAGGCCGAGACTGTCGGCAACAATACTCTTAACAACTGTTGCAACCGGAGCGTTCTCGAAATCAGCGCTGAACTTCCTATCACTCTCTATCCGTGATGTTCCAACAGCCGGTTCAACATCCTGGCCAACGTAAGTCTCACCCGCTACCTTCGTTGTCCCGCCAGAAGCAGCGGGTGAAAAGAAGGAAAACGGTTGCTTCGCGCTCAGATCTAGATTGGCAACACCTTCATAAACACTATTATCACTATCTGTTCGGAATGAATTCTGCGCATTGCACCCCGCCAACACAAAAGAACTAACAATAACGATCAATCGAACGGGGCATGCATCGCAAATACGAAGTGTCGGGAAGATCTTGACCACCAGAATTTCCTAATTTTGACGAACCCATTCTTGGTCACTGTAATATTTTGTTATGGTTAACACGCTGTTAACCACGATTAATTTTACGTAACTTTTTCAGTTACTTCGCTCAGACTAAAGAAGATCAACATTAAGCACCAGCTCCCTTGTGAT
>CAIJTL010001448.1 GCA_903823545.1 uncultured Planctomycetaceae bacterium | reverse complement strand
GCTCAACGGTTCACGGCATCGAATTTCAATTTGAAAGTGGCGATCAAGGGGATGATCGGCTCCGACTTCTATCAAGCGGACGGACTTGCCATTGTCGCCGAGAACCCGGAGCGAAAAGCGGAACTCGACGACATCGGCGTTGTGAGATTGCTGAGTCCTGAGCAACTCGAACGAAAGATCGAAGCAATCTTCGGTAAGCGCTGGGGGCGACTCAACGACGCGTTCCAAGTTCTCTACGGCGGTATCGACTCGCTCACCGTCACCGAACGAAACGCCGATCCCAGCGGCGCGATGGGAGCGATCCAGCGACTCATGGCGAACGACGTTTCGTGTTATCACGTCGCTCGCGACTTTCGCCTTGAGCCAGCAAAACGGTTGCTCTTTCCGCAGATTGAGCCGGACGTTGTTCCGGGCGACGAAGCATCCAACTTAAAAATTCGCCAAGCGATCGTGCATCTGCATCAAAGAGTCCTCGGCCACGATCGCACAATTGATCATCCTGAGATCAATCGGACTTTTGAGTTGTTCTCCGGAATCATCAGCGAAGTGAAAGCTCAAGGCCGGTTCGAGCCACGCGAAACTTACTTCTGTGGAGGTCGCGAAGAGTTCCGCACTGACGATCCGTATTACACCCAACGTGCGTGGCGCGGTGTGCTGACCTATTTGTTACGACAACACGATTTTCTTTACGAATGACTTCTGTAGCCACGCTCGCTCGGAGCGTGGGCTTGCTCGCGAAAATCCACGCTCTTGGCGAGCGTGGCTTCTGGGAAAAGCCAATGTCACGCCGAAACTTTTTGAAGCTGTGTAGTCTCGCTGGTTTAGGCTTTGCCGCTCCGATTGGGATCTCATCGCTACCGCGAGCCGACGAACCCAAGAAGGACTCCGCTGGATACACAGGGCCGTTTTATGTCGTCTTCAACGCGAGCGGTGGTTGGGATACGACCTACTTGATGGACCCCAAGGGAGTCGAAGGGATTAATCGGCTCTACAAGGAGGGTGATATCCTCACGACGGGGAACCATCGCTTTGCGCCGACGGCGAAGCACATTGAAAAAGGAATGAGTAACGAAGACTTCTTCGCCAAGTACGGGCCAGAATTGCGAACAATCAATGGGCTCGACTACTCGGTCAACAATCATTCGCCGAATGCACGGTACATGGCGACGGGAAAGCTCGACAGCCTCGCTTATCCGACGTTTCCGGCTCTCGTCGCAGCTTGTTTCGGTACCGAAGCGCCGCTCGCATTTCTGACATTCGGCAATTATTCGGCGACAGGCAACCTCGTACCGATGTCGCGAGTCCCCTATCTGCAATCACTGAATCTGCTGGCGAAGGCCGATTCAGTGGAAGGGAATGAACGAGCGCCTTACCACGATCCATTCGTGCCTGATCGCATCGAGCGTGCGTTGGAGGAGCAGTTTCAAGCTCGCGTTTCCAATGCCCGGCTTCCGCGAGTCGAACGAAGTCAGAGCATGTTGTATTCGGCTCAGGTTAACTCGAAGGCGTTGCAACGAGTTGTCCCGTTCATCCCGAAAGAGCAAGCCAAAGAGCGGCTCGCTCAACAAGCCGACATCGCCCTCGCCGCGTTCAAGGCAGGCGTCTGCGTTTCGGCCAACCTTTCAATCGGGCAGTTCGACAGCCACAACAACAACGATCCCGATCAGATGAAATTAATCCCGGAGTTTCTCGCTGGCATCGACTACGTCATTCGCAAATCGGAGGAACTGAAGATCCGCGAGAAACTCGTCGTCATCATCCAAAGCGAAATGGGGCGTACTCCGACCTACAACAACGGCAACGGCAAAGACCATTGGTCGATCGGCTCAATCATGTTCCTCGGCCCCGGTATCGCGGGGAATCGGGTGATCGGTGCGACCGACGAGAAACAGTTGCTTGTTCCGATCAACCCCAAGACGCTCGCCATCGACAAAGAGTCGGGTATTCGTGTTCGCCCCGAGCACATTCACGTCTCACTTCGCGAATACGCAGGCATCCAATCGCACCCCTTCAGCAAACAGTTCCCACTCGAAGTCGCGGCGAATGAGCAACTCAAAGACTTTTGGAAGTAAGCCGATCCCAAACGAGGTCTTGATCTGTCTTCATCCGTTGGTCGGCACAGCCTTCGGCTCAAACAAAGGACTTCGCCAAATTCTCAAGCGGTGCAACCAGAACTGAGCCATCACTGCCAGCGTTCGATTTCCATACGTCACACTACGACCAAAGTTGATGCTGGAGGCTTCTTCAAAGTAGCGCACGGGAACAGGGATGTCGCCAAGTTTGAAGCCGAAGTGAACTGCCTGAGCCAGAAACTGGCTGTCAAAAACGAAGTCGTTCGAGTTCCGCTCAAACGGCACTGTCTCCACGACTTGCCGGCGGTACGCTCGAAACCCGCTATGAAAATCTCCCAGGTTTTGTCCCAACGCGATGTTTTCAATGATGGTCAGCCCGCGATTCGCGATGTACTTCCACTTGGGCATTCCGCCGTCGAGCGCCTCGCGTCGAGTACGAATTCGCGAGCCTAAGACCATGTCGCAGATTCCAAGCCGCAGGATCTCAATCGCAACCGGAATCACTCTACTGTCGTATTGGTAGTCCGGATGAATCATCACGATGAAGTCCGCGCCGCGTTCGAGTGCATGTCGATAACACGTCTTTTGATTTCCACCGTACCCGGTGTTCTTCTCGTGAGAGATCACCGTCAGTCCCAGTTTGCGTGCAACTTCGACGGTGTTATCGCGACTGCAATCATCGACGAGGATCACCTCATCGACGCTTCCCGGAGGAATGTCGGCAACTGTTCGTTCCAGTGTGGCAGCCGCGTTGTAGGCCGGCATCACCGCGATTACTCGTCCAGTCGATTTCAACGGTGATGATTTCAACGATGACTCCGCTGATGGCAACGATTGAGTCGATGCCGCGTTGTTTGATGTATCCACCACCTTGCCATCCCCAGTGCTTGTAACGATTACGGCAGTCATTCGATTTCCCGCATGACTATCCAAGTCGACCAGCGACGCCATCCGATCTGACAAACTTGCGACAGTCCCCGCCAAACACTACAACGCTTGCCCGCTGTCCGAGCAGCATGTGCTTGGCAAACCGGTCAGCAACTTTGGGCGATTAACTCAGTGGCTAGAGTGCCATCTTCACACGGTGGAAGTCACAGGTTCGAATCCTGTATCGCCCACCTTAGCACCAGAAATCCCGCAGAACTGCGGGATTTCTGCATTTCCGGGAACTCGGTGCGTCTCAAAATCACCCCTTTCAGGCGTAGTGCGCGCCGGAATGCGCGCCGCTTTTTGGAAGTGGTTGTCGAGGACTTGCAGGTAATGTTTCGCGGCGATGCGTTCGGAGTTACCGAGCCATGCCGACACGACATGCGCGGGGAATTGTTCCGTCAGTTCCGTTTGGCGTGACGCTCGTAAGTTATGCCAAAGTCGGGGCCACGGGGTCAGGCCAGACTTCTTGACGTCTCCGGCTTCCAACTCTTCGAGCACCGCCTCGCTGGTGAAGAGTTCGTACTTGGAGCGATGTTCGTCTCACCATTCGCGCGCCCAACTGCGCCAGGCCACCATTTCCGGTTCCGCGCAAACTTCGTGGTAGAAGCTGGGAATTGTCGTCTCGATGTAAAGGCTCGGTTTGATGACGGTCGCTTTAGTGGCGAAGCGATTGGGCTTCGCCAGGCTGAAGTCGAAGTCGTAATGATCGCGAAGGTCATCGTCTTCTGGTGTATCGCTCATGGCTCGCCTCTTGGTTGCGAATTTAGGCACTCGCCCCTAGCCACTT
>CAIJTL010001447.1 GCA_903823545.1 uncultured Planctomycetaceae bacterium | reverse complement strand
GGCCTCTAGGGTTCCGACACAGAGAATCCAAGTAGCGGCGAGAGCAAAACAGGAACGTATTAGAACCATCTGAGCCATCCTCGTGAGTCGCACAGTGATCAACAAAAACAAGATTGTCCGATCAAAACAAACTTATCGGTGCGGCAAAGGATATCTCCAACAGATCTCCTTTGCGACGAATTCTAGGGTGTTGTGTGACCTTCGGATAAAGGGTGAAATTGTTAGCGCTTTGTCACTTTGTCTGCCTGGCGATCAGAGCCACGCCGACGACTCCGGCAATAATTGCCGGTGATTAATGAGCCACTTTTCCAACTATACCGGTTGTAATGAGGAAAAGGGGCCGTTTCATTCGGCAAAGTCTCAGCCGTCGATATCACAGACATCCCCAAGGGAGTGGTGGCAATGCGATTCATGGAAGTCCGAGCCAGATTATTTTTCGCCAGCGTGCTCTCAATAGGCATTGTTGGCTGTCATACTTCATCAGTGCCGACGAAGGGCTACGTTCAACGCCCTCCCATCGGTGCCGTGGTGGCCTCTACGGCGGTCCCCAATTCACAAGAGCGGAACGCCTCTGGCTCTGTCGAGACCATTTCGAACTCAGCGGCCACTCATGTTGACGCTGCCACAGGAGTAGCGCCCCCAGGGACGAGTCCCGATTCGCGATCATTGAATCCGAAGAAGACGCCGACTGACAAAGTGCTACAAGTCAGCGCGACAAGAAACTTGCAAGGAGAGGGCGAACGTCGAGTCGAGCGACCGCTCTTTGAGATTCCGAAAGAGCTTCCTGGAAGCGATGCTCCTCAATTGCAAGTCCCTCCGTCTGATCCAAAAGAGTCAGACGACGTCCGGTCATCAAAAATCGAGAAGCTGTACCGCCCGCTGTCCACAGTTGAAACAAGTGAATCGCCCAACAATCAAACCGAATGGACGATCGCAGCTTTGCAGGCGTACGCCTTTGACCATAGCCCTTCAATCCAGCAAGCCGAAGCTCAAATGGAGGCCGCACGTGGCACCATGATTCAAGCGGGCCTGCACCCGAACCCCTTAGTCGGTTACGAAGCGGATACGGTTCGCACACTGGGAACGAATGGATATCAAGGTGTGCAAGTCACCGCACCGATCGTGACCGGAGGAAAATTGGGACTGCAACAATCAGCAGCGTCGATGGCCTATGAAAACGCGTGCTTGGCGGTTCGCAAGGCAAGAGCAGATGTCGCAACCCAAGTGAGAGATGCTTATTTCGATTTCCTCGTTTCTCAAGAACGTCTTCGGTTGCAACGAGCGCTCGCTCGATTCACTGATAACATCTATCGCGCTCAAATCGAACAGGTCAAAGGTGGCCAAGCGGCCGCGTACGAACCATTGCAGTTGAGAGTGTTTGGTTCACAAGCTCGCAATGCCGTTGCTGCCGCCGAGAATGCACAACGAGCCGCTTGGCGACGCCTGTCTGCATCGCTCGGCGATCCGAATTTGGAACCGTTGCATGTTGTCGGCAATGTGGACCGTGAGGTTCCTGAATTGAACTTCGATTCGGCGAGAAACTATCTACTTGAATCGCACACTGATTTGTTATCAGCACGCAACTCAATCACTCAGTCTCGATATCTCGCTCAACTCGAATACATCAAGCCGCGGCGTCCCGACTTGCAGGTTTACACCGCAGTCCAGCATGACTACACGGGAGCCCCCTTTAACACGACTTACAACGTGCAGGTCAACGTGCCATTAGCGATCTTTGACCGCAACCAAGGAAACATTCTGCAAACGCAATCGCTGATGGTCGCGAGCGATCGTGCTCTCACCGATGGGCAAAACAATCTGACTCGACAATTGGCTGAAGCCTTCTCGCGATATCAAACGGCTCGCAGACTTGCGGCGAGTTACCGAGACGAAATCCTGCCCGATCAAGTTCGAGTCTATCGAGGTGTCTATTCGCGTTATCAACAAGACAGACAAGCTGTGAATTTCGGCGATATTGTCGTCGCACAGCAAACATTGGGAGCAGCCGTCTCGACATACACAGACGCATTGAGCGATCAATGGCAGGCATACGTGGATGTCGCAGGACTTCTTCAATTGGAAGAACTCGGCCTGCTCGAACAAATGGCAGGGGTTCCGCCGTCATCTGATCCGATCATTCCACAAGCTCCCGAAAGCAACGAGAAATAGACCATTACCAAAGTCCGTGGAGCGGGCCGCCGGTGGCGAATAGCTCATCAACTCTACGAGTGACTTGAGGGTCTTCAATCAATGGCGGTGCGTGATGCGGCTTTATTCTGGCGTCAATGATCAATGAACCGCGGCAGCCCCAATGTTTTTGATGCACGAACGCGCCAAGCCCCGTGACATCGGCTGCGGGGTTTGAGCGAGTAAACGTCATCCAAATCCAATTATTGATCGCGGTTGCCGCGAAATCGCTGTCATCGACGAACAAGATCAACGGAAAGTCATTGATCGGGGCGTTCGCATCGAAGTGCCGCAGGAACGTCGAGAGCGCTCGCTCCAGTTCGCCGTCTGCGGCAGCGAATCGCGAGTCATATTTCGGTGCGGTTATTGCCAAGACGCCGGGTAAGCAGACTCGCGGATCACGAAACCCTTCAGGCAAGTTGATGCCACTTGGAATCTCTGTTGGCAATGTGCGACGCACCTCTCCCGCCGCAGCAATCACCAACTTCGATCCGCCGTTGAAGCCGTGCCCGGTGTAATCGAGCGTGTCGATTGTCGTCTGTGTTTGAAAATGCAAATCAGTTCGCCAATCAACGCGTTCGAGCATGTGGCAAAAGAACGCGGAGATGTCATGGATATTGAGTTGAGGGTTGTCCTCGCCCGCCACAATGAAAAGGTATTTCGCGAGCGATAACTGACCTTGTCCGAGAATTGCGTTCGCACACGTTAGCAGTTCCTGAGGTTTGCGTTTTACGGCATACGGGACGTATCGCTCGCTACCGATCGCCAACAACAAAGGGTGAACCCCTGCAGCATCGACCGCATGAACCGCCTTCACTCCGGCAATGACCGTCGGAATGATTGGCCCCGTGATCTCGTGAATGATGTGGCCGAAGCTTGTGTCTTCTTGAGGTGGTCGACCGACGACAGTGAAAGGCCAAATCGCGCCGTTGCGGTGATACACCTTTTCGATACGCAGCACCGGGAAATCGTGGGCCAAGCTGTAATAGCCGAGGTGATCGCCAAACGGCCCTTCAGGTTTCAGGCCGCTCGGATCGACGGTGCCAACAATGCAAAAGTCAGCATCTGCCGCAACCGGTAACGCTCCATGTTGCCGAACCATTCGTACGCGCCGTCCTCCCAATGCCCCGGCAAAAGTCAGCTCGCTCATCCCTTCCGGCAACGGCATCACCGCTGCGAGCGTCATCGCGGGCGGACCACCAACAAAGATGTTGACTCGAAATGGTTCACCGCGCCGGATTGCCGCCGCGTGATGAACGCCGATGCTGCGGTGAATCTGGTAGTGCAAGCCGATCTCTTGATTGCGTTCGTACTGGCCACCAGAAAGTTGCACGCGGTACATCCCCAAATTGGAATGTGCCCAGCCGGGTCGATCGGCGTCTTCTGAATAAACCTGCGGCAGTGTGATAAACGCGCCACCGTCGTCCGGCCAGTTGACGATCTGCGGCAG
>CAIJTL010001446.1 GCA_903823545.1 uncultured Planctomycetaceae bacterium | reverse complement strand
CGGATGAAGTTGCCAGGTTGGCGAAGGACGGAATCATGAAAGTCGAATAGCGCGGCGAAGCCGCCATGCGGCGCACGCGGCTCTCGTGTGATCGTTTTGCTGTTGATGCGCCAATAATCTCGAATCAATAACCTCGCAGGTGGCACGCCTTCAAGAAGGCGTGTGTGAAACACAAGAAACTCACAACAGACGTTTATCCAACTCCAGGCTTTCTTTTGATAGGGACTCCCAACCAAATTTCTTGTGCTACGTACCCCGTTTCTACGAATCCGGGCCACCCGCTAATGAGGGTTTGAGAGGAATTGTGGCGCACTACCCTCTGGTCTGACTCGAACCCGTCGTTCAAATTCCGTGGACTTATTCGGCGGTGAACCCTCGGCTGGCGGCCCATTCTTTGAGTTCGTTGAGCGCGTATGAGTATGCCGCTTGTTCGACTTTGAAGACGACTGGCTCAGTGCGGATGTCGAACATGGCGTAGTGCGTGACCGGTGGCTGCAAGTAGCAGACGCGGTCGTCTTTGATGAGTTGCTGGATTCGAGACTCGCTGGCCAAAGTGCAACAGTGAGCGATCACTCCCATCATCGACGCGGGTGGCACGGCATCAGAGATGCCGTGTGCGCAGCATTAGAAACACGGAGTTGGTGCTTAATCAGCAAACCAACTTCAACATTGGGATCAGCGTTCACTCCGGGTTTCTTGTGCCTGCGGCACCCAGCTTTCGGAAGCTGGGCCACCGTCATACCATGAGACTGTGGGTCAGCATTGAGTCGAGGTCTGCATTGAACGGCGTGATTATTAACCTGCTTGCCTTCGGATTTGCGACGCCGGCCATGTTGGGATGGCTGGCTGTGGCGGCGGCACCGGTGTTGATTCATTGGTTGTTTCGGCGGCACTATCGAGAAGTGACTTGGGCCGCGATGCAGTTTTTGCAAGAAGCGATTCGCAAGCAGTCGCGCCGGACTCGATTTGAGCAGTTGTTGTTGCTGGCGGTTCGCATCATGGTCTTGGTGTTGATGGTGTTGGCCTTGGCGAGACCACAGTGGGCAGATGCCAGCAAGTTGGCGCGCGGCGTTCCCCCGACGTTACGAGTGATCGTGCTCGACGCGTCGTTAAGTATGGGGCGTGCCGCAGAAGATCCGGCACTTGGGAAAACGTTCTTCGATGTCGCTAAGCGAGCGGCGAAAGAAAGTCTGCAACGAAGTTTGCCCGGCGATCGCTTTGTGCTCGCACGAATTGCAGGAAGCGAACCGAGGGTCCTCATTCGGCAGCCGATTCTCGCGGCCAACGCCGTGCTGGATGAGATTGATCGGCTGACGCTCACTTTTGAGCGCGGTGATGCTTCAGCGACCGTTGCGGCGGTGTGCGAAATCGTTGAAACGAAACGTCAGTCCGAAGAATGCGAAGTGCTTGTGATCTCGGATTTCCAGGAAACGTCGTTTCGAGCGATTGCGTCCAAGGTTTCTCCAGAACGCTCGGTGAATCGCCAGCAAGAACAGCACGCGGATGATTGGAAGCGGTTAGCAGACAAGGCGAGGATCACGCTGGTTGATGTCGGTGCGGCGGGTCCAGACAACGGAACGCTGATTAGTCTCGCGACCGATCCGCCGATGATTTCCGCTGAGCAGCCTATAACAGTGACGGCGACGATTCGAAACAACGGCTCGGTGGCGATCGCTGCTCGTCGAATCGATTTGATGATTGACGATCAACTTGTGGACTCAAAACGAATCGACGTTCCGTTGGGACAAGATGTGATTGCCGAGTTCTTGTTGCCGGCACCAGCATCGGGTGAACATGGCTTGTCGGTTCGACTCGAAGAAGATTCGCTAGCGGCAGACAATCAACGCTGGTTGCCGCTTTCGGTGCGATCGGAGTTGAGCATTCTTTTGGTCAATGGTCGCCCTTCTGGTCGTGATCGTGAATCTGCGACGTTCTTTGTCGAGCAGGCGTTGTCGCCAAATTCTTCGGGCGGTCGTGATCGGGGCTTGGTGAATCCCGTGGCCGCGAACCGAGGAATGCGAGTCAGCACGATCACCGAGGCGGACTTGCCCAACGTTGAATTAGAGAAGCAGGACGTCGTGTTCTTGTGCGACACGGGATTGCTGACGGACTCTGATGTCGAGCGATTGCGACGATTTCAAGAAGCTGGTGGAGGCGTGATCGTTTCGCTCGGTGCGTCAGTGAACTTGGAGCGATTCAACGAGGTCGTGGCGAGTCCACGCGGTTTGATTTCGGTTCGATTATTGGAGCCGATTGGCGGTGCTGACATGGATGGAAAGTCGATGGTGTTTGGCTTTGATCCGGGCGATTACCTGCATCCATTGCTACGTGAATTCCGAGGTAATCCGGGCGCTGGATTGGAGGCTGCTTTGATCCAGCGTTATGTGAAGGTGACTGCGGCTGGAGAAGTCAACGAGGCATCTGGTGATCGGAGCAAAGCGGAATTCGCGATCAACTTCTCATCGGGTGATCCTGCGATTCTGACGACATCTTATGGAGCAGGACGCTGTGTCTTGATCACGACCGCGCTCGACGAATCGTGGGGCGAGTGGGTGATTTGGGCACCGGGATTTGTTCCGTTGGTGCATGAGTTGGTGCAGTACGCGGCCGCTGGTCGGACTCAATCGCGCGAACAATTGGTTGGCGAAACGATCGTGCGAAAGTGGCATCGTTCGGCGAGTACCGAGAAGCTCATACTGACTCGACCGAACGGCGATCAGCAGTCGATTTCCGCAGAAGTGATTGACGGTGCGCCGACGGTAACAGTTGCCGACACGCCCACACCGGGGCTTTACGTGTTGTCATCTCCAAACCAGGCAAATCATTCGGAGCGTGTTGCGATCAATGTCGACCCACTGGAAAGCGACGCTCGCAGACTGGATCCAGCGGAGTTCTCAAAGTCGAATGATCTCCGTGGGAAAATCGCGATTCAAGAGACGGTTGGGTCTTCGGTGACCATGAATGTCACAGACGATTCAGAAGCGTCGTCACTGGCTCGCGTCTTGTTGTTCGCCGTATTCGGACTGCTGCTGATCGAGCAAGCCTTGGCGTGGCGGTTCAAGTTTGGGTCGAGTGTGGCGTTGATTGTGATCTGTGTGGCGAGTGTCGCGATGTTCAGACACTGGTGGATCACTTTGTTGGTTTCGGTCCTGGTGGTTGTTGGAGTGGTTGCATTTACGCAACGCAGTTCGTTCCCCAAGATGCTCGGACGTAAGAAGTCTCGCTTTGAAGGAAGATAACTGTGTGGCTGATGTATCTTGATGATCGCTATCTGGCCGGCATGAGCTTGTGGTTGGTTGCTGGCGGAGTGACGTTTTGGTTGTTGCTGCGGCTTCGTTCGATGTGGCGAGGAATGCCTCGGCGAATGACCTGTTTGAACGCCGGTTTGTCGTTGTGGATGACATTGGCCGCGATCACTTCGGTGGAATTGTATTTTGCACTGATCTACGACGCGTCTGATTCTTTCAATATGACGAACGTGTCCAAGAAGTGGTTCGCACTGCATGTGGAACCGCAAAAGAAATTCTTAACTATTGATCCAAAGACTCACCAAGGGGTGTGGTATCGCGACGATCGAGAGATTCCGGAGTCGCTTCGTCCGGATCAAAAACACGTCGTGTTTTTCGGCGACAGTTTTACGTTTGCTCAAGGGGTGAACGAGGTCAAGGATCGCTTTAGCAATCGAGTTCGCGATGTGTTGGAACGAGAGACCAACGGCAAAGTCATTGTTTCCAATGTGGCAGACGCTGGGATCGACCTGCATTGGATCAAGAATCTGTCAGCCAAGATGTTTGAGAACGGACACAAAATCGACACGATGATTTATGTGCTGTGTCTCAACGACATCGAGACTTATCACCGTCGTCATGAGACCTATTACCAAGACCTGTCGCGGCATAACCCGCAATTCTTTTTGTTTCACGACACCTATTTTTTCAATTGGGTCTATTTTCGTTTGCGGCAATTCACTGTTCCCGCCGTAAATGGGTATTACTCGTTCGTGCAAGATTATTACAGCGGTGATCCGTGGCGTTTGATGAGCCAGGACATCGAAGACGTGCATTTGGAATGCCAGAAACATAAGGCTGATTTTCGGGTCGTGATCTTTCCGTTTTTGCACAATCTGGGGCCAAGTTATCCGTTCCGAAATGCCCACCAAGAAATCGCCAAGTTCTGTGAATCCAAGGGAATTCGAGTGCTGGATCTCGAACCAGTTTTGTCGCCATCTGCCGATAAAGGGCTGACTGTCAATCGTTTTGACGCCCACCCGAACGAGTTAGCTCACAAGCTAGCGGCAGACGCGATGCTGAAAAAACTTTTGGCGGATTTTGCCACGAATGGAAATCCTCCACGAGACGGTACATAATCCGCCCGCAACAGAAACCAAGCGGAGCCTTTTGCATCGGCGAAGTCACCCGAGCCATTACAACTTGTCGTCTTGCACCAATTTTTCGCCATGCCAGCATCAAACAACAAAGTATTTCGCCTGGAACGGGATGACAATGTCTTGATCGTGATCCCTCAGGGTGATGCGATCGGGTTCCGTTACAACGATGTGCATCAAGAATCAAACTCGACATTGCAGATTCTCGACGATGCGACACTGAAGCACGTTGTCGTCGATTTGGGCTGCGAACAAGTTCTTGGGTCCATCATTATCAGCGTGCTCATCAAGATCTGCCGAAAAGCGGGACTCAAAGGGGGCAAGGCCGCCTTCTGTAACGCGACTCCCGATATGCAGGATGTCTTGCAGACGATGAACCTCGTGAAACTCTGGAAGTACCACCCGACTCGAGCTGAAGCGGTCGTCGCAGTTCGCGCTGATCTGTAGTTCTTGTGTTGGAAGCAATGCGAGCGCTTTGCGATTGGAGGCGCCGCGGGTCATCGCTTATTTCGAGTTGTGGTTCTCGGCGACTGGGTTGGCTTTGCTTTGTCGCAAAATTGCGAGCCAATTGTTGCGGGATCCGACTCGTACAACATCCGGTTCTTCCGGATTGTCATCCGCCGCGAAGTCGCCCGAGAGTAAATCCGCTTTGCGGCAGAAGAGGAGTGTTGCGTCGATTCGAGAATTTGAGGTGGAGCGTTCGTCTGACTTGGCGACGAGTCGAATTCGTCGAGCCCGCAAGATTGGCGACTGCATCAATAACTCATTCAATTGAAATTGATGTAACACAGGTGCGACGGCGATTGTTGAGCCTTCAGGCACTACGTCAGCGACCTTGGTTAGAAAGCTTCGAGTGACGCTGTCTCCCCAATAGGTTCGCTCGAAGCCAAGTCGATCGGCGCCGTCTGAACCACCGACCAGCAGGTTGTAATAACTGAGCTGACACGGATGAGTCACGACGAGCCCTGTTCCTTGCGCGGCAAGAAAAATCACTGCGATGCTGACGCGAACATAGCGGTTGCTGAACGATCGAAAGCGATGGCCATGAGCCTGCGATTCAAGCCACTTCCACACGTAGTCTGCACCGCGTCCAATGAACATGGCCCACAGCGGATAGCTGACTAAGAACAATCTCTCGCCGTCATAAACGGCAACGCCAGGTAACGCAAAAAGAATGAGAGGAAATACCGCAGCCGCAAGAACCAATTGCTCGCGCGGTTGTCGCCATGCACGTTTTGGTTGCATGAGCCCGACCAACCCTAAGAGATGCAGTCCGACTGGAACAGTCACTGCGAACATCACGAATGGGTAATGCCAAGGGACATCTTTGTCTGCCCAGGCTTGGCCGAAGTAGTAACAATGCAATTCTGCGCGGCTTGTCGTGCGAGCGAAGAATTCACGCAAATGAGCGGCCGGATCGAGCCACAGCCACGGCCAGCCGACAAAGAAGACGACCAATCCCGTGACACCAAAGAGCATTAGCGGCCAGGCAGCGCGAAGTCGCCAGTGCCACAACGCCCACGCTCCCACCACAGGCGGAATCAGGATTGCTTGAATCTTCGACAACAGCACGAGACCGAAGAGCGCGCCAGTCCAAACGGCGATCGAAACCGGAACTCTCGGTGTCGAAGTTTTCGTCGGGGCACTCTCATCGCGGTAACAGTGTTTGCTCCAATGATGTGCAACGCTCAGGATCGCCAACGTGTAAGTTGCATTGAGAAACGTTTCCAGCGACGCGAGATGAGCGTGGCTGAAAACTCGCGGCATGAGCACTAATGACACGGCCGCGACGGTTCCGGCGATGCGACCATACCACTGAGCGGCAAAGGCTCCAACGAGGAAAACCGTCAGCGCGAAGGCACTCGCGGACCCAAACCGAGCACAGTCTGTCACAAACATCGAAGGGTGATCTGCTGGTGGAAACAATCCTCTGATCAGGTCATGCCAAATTCCCAGCCAAAGGCGACCGAGCGGTGGGTGATCCGGGTTGTACTTCGACTCCGGTCCAAAGATTTCGCGCACGCTATCGGGATGAAACAACGCGACGTGATATTCGCGGATCGCATTCCACTGATAGACCCCCATCTGCACGTTGAATGATTCATCGAGCGTCACTCCCGGCCCATCCATCAAGCCGGGATAATCTCCCGCAGCATCAATCGTCAGACCAACGGCTACAAACGCCAAGCAGGCCACAATCATTGGGCCGACGAACGCGCGCCAAGTTGTCTGCGGTTGTTGATCTCTGTGGCTCATGCTCGTCCCAATGGTTTGTGGTCTTGGTTCGAGTCTACGTTCGTACGACAACGCTCCGCCACTTCGACAATGTGAGTCACGTTCGGCAGCTCTCTCTTTCCTTCCCGAAGTTAAGTGGGTAAAGGCGAGAGGGTCGGTTCCGTGCTTTCAAACTTCGCCAGGATCAGCCCGCTGATGAGCCAGAAGAGGAAGTCGTAGCCCGCTCGATAGAGTTGCCAATCGGCGGGCATTTGCCACCAGACGATCTCGCCGCCGTCGATGAAGAAGGCGGCAATGAATCCGACGAAGGCGACAAACTTCACTCGATCGCCGTACGTCGGAAGTGCGACAGAACAGCGTTTGAGCAGCAACGCGATCATCACGATCACGATGAGGTTGGTCACGAAGCCCGTGATCATGATGCTGGATTCCATTGCCGGCCGACCATCGACTCGGAGCATATGCACGAACGCGACCGGACCTTTTCGCATCGCTTGATCGACGGCTGCCGGATCTCCGACCGTGCTGGGAACGAGGTACGTTCCATTCTGCGGAAACAGCTCTTTCAAGGATTGAGCCGCCGCGTCAGCGTCCTTGGCCTGCTTCCAAATCAAACTGGGATATGGGCCGAGTCCCCAATACAGGAACCCGAAAAAGTACAAAACGAATTGCGCGAGAACGACGCCGATGAAAGTGCGTTTCATGAGTCACAGTCCATGGATTGAGAGCGTGCCTGTTCTTGAACAGGCGGAAAAAGCCGATTTGTGGTCCGACAAAACCTGCTTGAGAATACATTCGCTTCGATCACGCGAATACGACAATCGAGCGTCCAAGTTCGCTGGTCATGTTCGCAATCATGCTTTCGGATTCAGCAGTCGACTCATCGATCAGTGGAATTTGATCGTTCTCTGATCGAAAACAAGCGGGATTTGAACGACTCTTAACGAATTCACCGTTGTGGCATGGCAATTGTTTAGTGCCGCTTCGTTTCGTATTCAAGAAGTTCCGCGCCACTCGTCCCACAGAACTCTGAGACCATTCATGTTGAGCAAGACACTGACCGTCCTCCTTGCAGGAGGAGTGGGTTCTCGTTTGCATCCATTAACCGCTGATCGAGCCAAACCTGCTGTCCCCTATGGCGGCAAGTATCGGATCATCGACTTCACCCTGAGTAACTGCTTGCACTCAGGATTGCGACGCATCTTGGTGCTGACGCAATACAAATCGCACTCGTTGCAAAAGCATCTGCGCGACGGTTGGTCGATCTTCAATCCCGAACTTCACGAATACATCACGCCGGTCCCGCCACAAATGCGAACCGGGGAATCGTGGTATGCCGGGACTGCTGATGCGATCTATCAAAATCTGTATCTGCTCGAACGGAGCGGTGCTGAATATGTCCTGATTCTTTCCGGCGATCACATCTATCGTATGGACTACGCGGGGATGCTCGAATCGCATCGTGAGCGTTCAGCGGATTGCACGATCGCCTGCATGAAAGTGCCGTTGGCTGAAGCGTCAGCTTTCGGAATCATGGGGACGGATACCGACGAACGGATCATCAATTTCCAAGAGAAGCCGGCTCACCCGCCGAGTATGCCTCACGATCCCGGATCGGCGTTGGCGTCGATGGGCATTTACGTTTTCTCATTACCGCTGTTGTGCGAGTTGCTCAGCGGCGACCACGAACAGGCTCATTCGAGTCATGACTTTGGCAAGGATATTCTGCCGAAGCTGATCCACTCCCATTCAGTGTTTGCTTATGGTTTCGGTGGCGAGCGTGGTCGTGTTTCACAAGACCGCTATTGGCGTGATGTCGGCACGATTGACGCTTACTTCCAGTCCAACATGGATCTGTTGCAGCCGGTCCCGCCATTAAATCTTTATCAAGCCGACTGGCCCATTCGGACTTATGAGCCGCAAGTTCCACCGGCCCGCACAGTTCCCGGACCGTCAGGCCAACAGGGCGAATTAGTGAACTCGATGCTGTCGGCAGGAGTGATTATCGAGGGGGGCTGCGTGCGGCACTCGATTTTGTCCTGCAACGTCGTGGTTCACGAGTTGGCCGTCGTCGAGCAGTCGATATTGTTCGACGGAGTCTCAGTCGGCGCTGGATCTCGCTTGCGAAACTGCATTGTCGACAAGGGAGTCAAGATTCCCGCCGGAGTTCGCATCGGTTTCAATCGTGAACAAGATGCGGCAAGATTTACAGTCTCTGAAAGTGGCGTCGTCGTCGTATCAAAGGGGTATGTCTTCAAGCCTGATACTGTTGCTTGAAATTCAGCCGAAGAGATCATCGACTGCAGGATCCGAAATGTCATTCTGAGTTTCGTTTCGATGATTGTGGGTACGCATGCGAATTGTGTCTCGATGCTATGCAACGTTCGAGATCGGCAACTTCATTCTTCGCGATTGATCTGACGCCACTGTTTGAAGCGTCTCCTCTCGGCATAGGTCTGCCACGGATTCGAGTACGAAGTCAGGTCGATACGCAAAGAGCGCGAGGTCTTCGCGCTTTGTGCCACCGCTCAATACGAGTGCAGTCGTGTAGCCCATCGAGACGCCTCCCAGAATATCGGTCTCCATTGTGTCGCCTATCATGATGGTTTCTGTGGCTGAGAGTCCTATTTCCTTTCTTGCCGCACGCATCATCACAGAGCTTGGTTTTCCGACGCTGAAAGCTTTCCGTCCAGTCGCTGTTTCGAGCATCGCAACGATCGCTCCACAGCCAGGCCGAGTTCCTGATGCTGTTGGACAATTGGGGTCCATGTTTGTTGCGATGAGCTTGGCGCCTCGAAGGATCATTCGAACCGCAGCTTCTACGGTTTCCATATTGAAAGTTCGCCCCTCACCGACAACAACATAGTCTGGATCGTCATCGACGATTGCGTAACCGTTTCGGTGCAACGCATGAGAAAGCCCACCTTCACCGATGACAAACGCAGTCCCGTTTGGCTTCTGCGCGGCGAGAAATCGTGCCGTTGCCATGGCGCACGTAAAGATGTGACTTTCCGTGACTCGAATCCCCATTCTTTCGAGTTTGCAAACGACGTCGCGCCTGGTTCTCTGGCTGTTGTTTGTCAGAAATACAAACGGAATCTCTCGCTCAAGCAACAAGTGGATAAACGAGTCAGCACCCGGAATCAGTTGCTTGCCACGGTAGATCACACCGTCCATGTCGATCAAGAAACCAAACCTTGGTATTCGCTCTGCGCACATTCGAGTCCCTTTGCATTTTGGAAGAAGCGTGGGAGATGTTTGCGAGCGCAAATGGTTCGTCTCAAAGAACGTTTGATTGTCCAAGTCGCGATTGACGCCTCAACTCAGCATTTCGCAACTGGTGAGGATCGCATGAAGACGAGCATGCCTTCGTCGAACGAATTCAGAATTGACGATCATACTTCGGCAGATGATTGGATTCGCTGAAGTGAACGCGACAACGAGTCAGATTGAAATCATCAACCCCAAGTAAGGTAGGCTGCTAACAACATTTGGAATCCGGCAACGCCTTTGGCGATCACAATGCCTCTCTTTGGTTGACTGTGATAGAGGCTTGCAAGAATCCCGAGCGCCATCGTTGTTCCCAAGAATTTCACACCGAGGAATATCGACGGGTCACCATCATTTATAAACAACAGCAACCGCCCCAACAGATTCTGCTCCATCTGCCAAAGCTCGTTCCGATACTTCATCGCTAGGAACGCATCATAGGCTGAAACACAGCCAATGATTTGCCAAAGGACAAAGAATTGCGGCCCATTTTGCGTGCGCAATCCCGCAACCACTTTATCGCCATTTTCGTGTCGATCTTGTTCCCCCGAGCTGCCTAAGACTTGAGCAGCGGCACGAACTTCATTTGCATGTTCCCGACGCTTGGTCCTCTCTTCGTATCTGACCAGCGGCAAACGTTTCCAAGTATCATTGATAGCAATCATAGTCTTCTCTCCTGCATCTCGTTAAGCAAACTGACGCAGCGCGACGCATCGGTAAGCAAATACGAGACCGGTATTCAACCAGAAGACCTTGGATTTCTTGCGTTCCAGTCATATTCAGGCTCTGCGCGATAGGGATTTAATTTTGGGGGCGTTGATCTCCACGTATCTTTTCGGAATGTGACGAAGGCTTGGATCTTGTCTCTGCTCCTTCGTCAGTGCCTGTTGCAGAAAAGTTGAGCATCGTTCCGAGGAATTACCGTGCAAGTTTTCGATTACAAGTGACAGAGCGAGCGGTCATGAAGGACGCCTCAATCCACGACCATCGGTCGAATCGTAACCGCCGTTCGATCGTTGGAAGCCGTTCAATCGCCGTCAGGTGGCAAAGTTGTGACAAGCCCAAGTGTCAGAAATTCATCTCGACGTTGAGCCGTTCCAAAGCTGGAAGACGAACTCGTTTCGGAATTGATCTTTTGACCGGTACGCGAACTGCGAAGACGTTGTTATGTGTGAGTCGCTGAGCCATGACTCTGGCTCATTGAATGTTTTACAAAACGATTTCACTGACAATGCGGGTGCCAATTTCATGGCGTCTGTGGACTGTTGGAATCGATGAAACGTGGTGATCAACTTGTGCGCTCCTAAACGATCACCTTTGTGTCCCTGACATGGGATGCCTCACACGTATTGGTTTCTCTCCTGCTATTGCAGGAAATTCTTAGGAGCAGAATATGCTTGGGACAAATCGTCGTCGCGTCGGGTTTACGCTTATCGAACTGCTAGTCGTTATTGCAATCATCGCCATTCTGATTGCGTTGTTGCTTCCAGCAGTGCAGCAAGCGAGAGAGGCCGCTAGGCGCAGTACGTGCCGAAATAGCTTGAAGCAGATCGGGTTGGCGTTGCACAACTACGAAGAGACTAACAAGTGCTTTCCAATTGGAATGCAAAGCGGAGTCCAGCGACCTAATTGGCGAGTTCCAATCTTCCCATTTCTTGACCAAGCACCTCTCTACAAACAGTTAGATCTCGGACAGTCGTTTCTTGGGACCGCGTTGGCGACTCCAAACTCAGTTCTGTCGAAGCTGACGCTGCCCGTCTATAACTGTCCTTCAAGCTTGCTCAACGATAATCCGACAGATGCGAATAACACCGCAGCGACAATGGCTCCTGACTACGTGGGGATCATGGGAGCTTGGCCCGATCCAGCGGGACGCACCTCAGTCGGTTCAGCTTCAAATTATGGCGGTGTTTACGCCAGTAATGGAATGCTCGTAGGCAACGAGGTAAAGCGTCTTCGAGACTGCGTCGATGGAACTTCGACGACGCTGATCGTTGCAGAACAATCAGCAACTGTGGGGGCTAATGACATCCGAAGCCGTTACTACGGCGGGTTTACCGGGATAAGCTTCAGTGGTCCGATCAGCGACACAAACCCAAATGGCGCTGACTCGTGGAGTACTGGCGCTACATGTGTGCAATACACAATAAATGCCAAAACGACCGCCGCTGGATCGGATAATACTTATGATGCCAACACCGTCATTAACTCCTATCACCCCGGAGGGATTCACGGATTGCTGACCGATGGTTCAGTCAAGTTTATCAACGAAAAGATCGACTTCTTGAATCTCAGGCGGATCTGCGTTCGTGATGATAGGCAAGTGGTCGGTGAATTCTAAGCCCTATCCGACAGATCGAGGTGATCTGAAACGTGCCACGACTTGCTGAACCGAGAATTTGAAGACGGTACATGAGCGCCTTCATGATAAAGGTCATCCGGAATGATGACTGACCTGTGATATCCGAAGCTAAGCACGGCGATCGCGCTGATTGTCGTTGTGCTCGATCATTTCTCAGCGATGGATTTTTAATGGGGCACACCTTGCGTTGTTACCCAACCCAACCTCGCTGTTTTTAATCTTGATGATTTGGGAGAAGTTCTAAATGAATCGCGATCTTTACTGTCTGCGAACGGAGTCATCGGTGTTCGTGAAAACCCTGCTAATCTCGGCAATCACATTATTCGCTGGCTGTGGTCAAGGAGCGAATTCTCCGTTAGGAGAGGTCTCAGGAACAGTGACCTTCCAAGGCAAGCCGGTTATGGAAGGTGAAATCAGTTTCTACTCTGCGGCCCAAGGAATCGGTACAAAAATCCCGATTGATTCATCTGGGCACTTTAAGCTCCCATCGCCCATTGAAGTGGGCGATTACAAAGTGTCGATCATGCCGCCACCGCTGCCTGATCCCTCAATCGGAAGTCAACTACCACCAAAGCGTGATTCAGCCAGTATTCCCTCAAAGTATCGAAGTGATTCGCTTAGCGGATTGATCGCGTCGATTAAGCAGGGTAACAACGAGCTGTCTTTTGATCTGAAGCCCTAATTCGAAAGTGCTACCACGTGGTGTGGAGTTGCTTCGTGAACTTTCTGTTTTCATTTCGGATCGGCTATCTACGGTAGATTGGGAAAAGGACCTAGGCTTGATGTGCGATATGCGATCGAGCCTATGGTCTGTTGTCTCAACGGAGGGCTCTGTGTGACATTGCGACAAGGTAAGTTATGGTTGTCACAACAAGGACGAGGTGGCTAAGTATTAGCGTAATCGGCATGATTGTGTTGTTGGTCGCAAGCACTGCATCCTGGTGGAATGCCCATGACACCGAGTCCATTTATAAGGCGGCGCTGAAGGCTTTCAGAGATGATCCGCGGACGGCCATCCGGCTGACTAATGACTTGCTCGCACGCGACCCAACACTGATTACAGTTCGTCTTCTCTCAGCACGATTACATGTTCGACTCCGAGAGTTCAATGAAGCTCTCTCAGGGTTTGAGTTGATTCCTGATGACGGCAGCGAGTCGGCGATTGCGGCTCGAGTTGAATCGGGCGATGTGCTCATGTTGGAGCAGCGGCAACTCTCTGCGGCCGAGCAAAAATATCGCCGCGCGTTGACCCAAGCTCCGAACAATGCAGACGCAGCGGAACGTTTGGCTTTCGTTCTCGGGCTCACCGCCCGCTCGTCTGAGGCGGAGCGGATGCGGATCTTGCTGCTATCCCAAGGTCGACAAAATCCGTTGTGGCTGTGGTTGCTTTCATTGGGGAGTGACGCCGTCGAAAATGAAACGCAGCTCGTGGATTTCCTCGCAGCAACCCCTGATGATCCGAAATTGCTCATCGCGTCTGCTCGTGTTGCGATAGAGCAGCAAAGAGCAAAGCAGGCCGACGATATTTTGACAAAAGTTTTGCGACAGCATCCTGATCAGGTTGCGGCGTTGGTATGGCAAGGGAGGCTGTTGCTCGATCAAGAACGATTCGACGAGTTTCCCGAGTGGGAAGTACTTGTCGGCAACGAGTCGAGAAACTGTGCTCAAATTTGGAGCGTGCGTGGTTTTCTTGCCGAGCGCAGAGGTCAGACGCGAGTGGCGATCCGATGTTTTGCCGAGTCGGTTGCACTGGACCCAAATCTTCCAAACGCGAACTACCAACTCGGACAGTTACTCACGCAGGAAGGACTCCATGATTCTGCAAAACCATTTTTGGAGCGTACTCGAAAGCTTCAGAATTATTTGACCGCCGTCAAACTCGCGCGTTCTGGAAGTGATATCGGGGCGATGAGCCTTGCCGCATCGCACGCGGAAGAGCTCGGTCTGCTCTGGGAGGCGGATGCGTGGTGGAAATTGATTTTGTTGAAGGAGCGGGCATCAACAAACGCCATCACCGCAGTCTCACGGTTAAAGACGAAATTGCCAGAACTCGGGCTGTGTCGTACTTTGCCTTCTGCCAATCCCATGCAATCCTTTGACCGCGCTGCTTATCCGTTACCAAGTAGTCCGCGAGCAACTGACATTACTGCGACTTCAACAACGACTGAGGATTCCCCCAGCGCTCTGATTCGTTTCGATGACCGAACCGCTTCGGCCAACCTCCACTTTCAGTATTTCAACGGAGCCGAATCGAACGGACGAGGTCCGAGGATGTTCGAATTCACGGGCGGCGGAGTGGCAGTCATCGACTTTGATGTTGATGGTTGGCCAGACATTTACTTGGCTCAAGGTAGCAAACACTTTGCTGACCCGTCACTTAAGAATCCCGATTCGGCAACACCGAATTCGGCGTTGCCGATCAATATCGAATCCGACCGCTTCTTCCGAAATCGAGGCGAGCTGGCGTTTGAAGATGTCACAGAACTCGCTGGACTGCGCGAGACGTCGTTCAGCCAAGGCGTCACCGTTGGCGACTACGATAATGACGGATTCGCCGATCTTTTTGTGGCCAACATTGGCCTCAATCGACTGTTTCGCAACAACGGCGACGGAACGTTCGCAGATGTGTCAGTCTCGGCGGGGATTCGCGGTAACAGTTGGACGACGAGTTGCGTCATGGCGGACCTCGATGGCGATTCGTTCCCGGACATCTACGCGGTGAACTATCTCGAAGGGAGCGACCTTTTCGATCGAGTCTGTCAGGGAGCGGATGGAGCGTCCCACAGTTGTCTGCCGCAGCAATTCGCTGCGGCAGACGACCAACTGTTGCTCAATCTGGGAGATGGACGTTTTGTCGATGCCTCGGCCGACTCAGGCATCATCGTTGCAGACGGAAAAGGGTTGGGTGTGGTCGCTGCCGACTTCACCGGAGATGGATCGTTGAGCCTATTTGTGGCGAACGACACGACTGCGAACTTCTATTTTCAAACGAATGCTCCGTCCAATGGACTTACGCCGCGATTTCAAGAAGCAGCACTCGCTCAAGGACTAGCACTCAGTGGCGAGGGACGAGCGCAAGCTTGCATGGGGATTGCGTGCGGTGATGCAGATGATAATGGGCTACTCGACTTGCTTGTGACGAATTACTACGACGAATCGAACACACTGTATCGTCAGCAACCCGGTGGCTGGTTCGTCGATGCCACGCGTGAGTCGAAATTGTCTGAGCCCAGTTACAAGATGCTTGGTTTTGGGACGCAATTCCTTGATGCGGATCTCGACGGCCAGCTCGATCTCGCAGTGGCTAACGGACATGTCGACGATTTCTCGGGTCAAGGAATTCCATATCGGATGCGTCCGCAATTTTTTCGCAATGTTAATCGAGGAGTCTTTCATGAACTCCAAAGTCAATATCTGGGTTCGTATTACTCGCGACCATGCCTTGGCCGCGCGCTAGCGACACTCGATGCTGACTGCGACGGACGCCCCGACATGGTCATCACGCATCTCGACGAACCGGCGGCCTTGCTTGTGAATTCGACCCCGTCAGTGGGAAATTCTCTGAGTCTCACTTTATGCGGTGTTACATCAGCTCGCGATGCGATTGGTGCGACCGTCACGGTGACATTCCCGGACAGAAAAAT
>CAIJTL010001445.1 GCA_903823545.1 uncultured Planctomycetaceae bacterium | reverse complement strand
CGAGTTCGCGGATCGCGATTTGTTCGCTTTCGAGCCAGTTCACCAGCATGTGTGAGGTCGCGGCGTTCTTGGCGTCGTCGTGATTGAAGCCCCACAACAGTCGATAGACCGCTTCTGCTTCAGACGGAAGCAAGTGACGAGCAATCTCGGCTTTTAAGAGTTGTCGATTTTGGGGATCGACGGGAAGCCAGAGTCGCAGTCCGGTAATGGCTGCCAAACGAGCTTCGCGGTGATCGGCGCTGAGCAACGCTTTGATCAGCGGTTGGTAGCTGTCAGTCAGCGAGAGGCATTTCACCGCTAGCTCAGAGATCGCTGGTCGCGGGCTGTTGATGATGGCTGGAAGGCTCAGCAGCAACGCTTGGTTGATGTCGAACTCTTTCTCAAACGTCGTGTTGTAGAGACGCTTTTGTTTCGAGGCGTATCGTTTCGGATCAGGTTCTAACCATTCGGGGGAAACCATTTGACTGGGGCGACCGATTTCGCTGGTCTTGATGTTCGCGGACGAGTCAGCGGTCACTGCAACAAAGCCTTGTCCTTCGATCGTGACCGGCTTCCCTTCTGGTGGCGTCCAACGAACGGTACCGCGAGTGACGTGGAGTCCGGCGGTGAAACCGGGGGCTTCCGGTTCGATTTCAAAATGAGTCGGTTCTCGACGGCGCATCTCCAATCCACAGAGCGCGTCATCCGACATTAATTCCAGCAGATGTCGTTGTCCTCGCAGGGAGATTGTGATGGCCAAAGGCTTCTTGTTCTCCGCTTTGTCAGCGTCATCGGAAGCGAGACGTTTGGTTTCAAAGATCACCAGACCTTGCGAGACATCAAATCCGAGCGACGTCTTGTCGGTCGGCGCGAGCGTTGTCACTGCCGAACCGCCGAGCAGCGCCAACTGACATTCGTCATCGCCAAGAGTGAAGTCAGCACGGAAAGGTTCCGGACAGACGAGCCGATCACCCGGCTTGATCTCCGATCGTCGAGGCATGGCAAAGAAGTCGTTCTTCGCATCCACGAAGTGCAACAAGACTCCCTCTTTGGAAACATACAAAACCTTGCGAGCCAGCAAGGCGGGAGGCTCATCGAGATTGTTTGGCACGGGCGGTTCAGCAGGTTTCGGAGTGACTCGCTTTGGTGGAGCGTCTCCAACCACATCTGAGTTGAGAGGCTCATCATTCGGCATGGGCCTGATCTTGGGCTGCTTCGCGACGACGCGGTTTGCGTCATCAATCGGCAACTCGTTGTCCGGCATCAATTCGGTTTTCTTGGTGTTCTTCGCGACGATCGTGACGTTCGATGCAATTTCATCCGGTTCATTCTGTTGCTCAGTCGCTCCCGTTTTGTCATCGCCTGCGGCCTTTTCCTTGAGGAGATCAGCTTCAATGGCGGCGTCATCTTTTGCCGCGACTCCTTGAGGATTGACTCGCGCACCCCGAACCGTCGGATCGTAGAGCAGCAGGCCCAACCAACCGACGATGATCAACGCAGCCAGAGCCAGCACTCCGGTTCGTCGCCAAGAGGTCTTCGGCTTGAGATAGTCGGGCAACGTGCGATCAAACGACTCGCTTTCAACAGAACTCAACGACGCGGTAAACGAGGGCTTCGGTCGCGGGCCTGTTCCCATCGAAATGGCGCTCGCCAAATCGTTGACGGAGATGGCGTCGCTCTTGGCAACCGGACCGAGCGCGTACATCCTCGCTCGCGTTTCCGAACGAACATCAACCGGCTCGCCCAATACCAGTGTCAAAATTTGGTGACAGGCCGCGACCTCGGCCAAGTGGATGTCGGAGTCGAGGCAGATCTTTTCGACGTCTGCGATTTCGCTCG
>CAIJTL010001444.1 GCA_903823545.1 uncultured Planctomycetaceae bacterium | reverse complement strand
ATTTCCAAAACACAAAATGCTGGTCGATCGGTTGATTGCTGAAGTTGATGATCAAAGTTCATCCCGTGAAATGAACATCGCCACTGTCAGCTTGACCGACACTTTTAAACATGAAACCGATTCGCCATCTGATGCTTTCGATTTGAATTTCGCATCAGACGCGAAGCCAACACTGGGGCGATTCGCTCTTCTTGAGGAGCTTGGGGCCGGAACAGGTGGGCGAGTCTTCCGTGCTCATGATCCAAAACTGAGCCGAGATGTGGCCATCAAGATTCCGCATCCTGATCGAATCAAGACACTTCACGACATCGAACGTTTTCTTCGAGCGGCACGAGCGGCAGCGCAGTTGCGGCACGACAATATCTGTCCGATTTATGAAGTGAGCGACTTGCCGGGCCAATACTTTGTGGTGATGGCGCTGATTAAGGGAAACTCGTTAGGACACCACCTTGAGCAACACAAACGCTTGCCGATTCGCCAAGCGTTGTTGATCACCAAATTAGTGGCGATGGCTATGCAAGATGCTCACCAGCGAGGGATCGTGCATCGCGACCTGAAGCCGGAAAACATCCAGATTGATGCCGAGCGACACACGCCCGTCATCATGGACTTTGGTGTCGCTCATTTCGATCAGCCAGACAGTCCACAACTGACGCAAGCAGGGCAACTTTTCGGCACGCCTTATTACATGTCTCCCGAGCAAGCACTCGGTGACACCGACGAAGTAGGGCCGGCCAGTGATATCTACTCGCTAGGCGTCATTCTCTACGAAATGCTTTGCGGAGTCCGTCCAATCACCGGTCGGACAGTCGGCGAAGTCTTGGCAAATTCGCACTACCAACAGCCGATTTGTCCTAGCCAACACCGATCGCAAATTGACGCTGAGCTGGCAAATATCTGCATGAAGGCAATCGCGAAATCACCTACGGACAGATTTGCCTCAATGACCGAGTTTGCAAAGGCAATATCGGGATGCTTGCGCCGCATCCAGTAACTTTTTAGGCTCACTTGCGAGGTGCGGCGCAGTTAAATCTACCTGTCGCACCGCTATGACATGGCAAGACTTACTTCGGCTCGGAAGCGCTCGATTCGCCGGCCGGGTGCTCGGTGTGATGACCATGCTCTGCTGCACGAGCGACGGCTTCGGAATAATCGTCAACCTGTGGAACGTCAGGCGTGTAATAGTGCTCGCCAATGTCCGGTGTTAACGCGAGCGGCAAACCGAGCGCCAAAATCGTTGTGGGAGCCAACAACACGTACTTCCAAGCGCGTTCATACTTCAAGTGCATGAACCACGACATCACGCACAAGGCTTTACATGTTGCGACCGACAAGACGGCAACAACCTTCACGCCGTATGGAAGCGTGACGACGTCAGCCAGGATCGACAGGCCGGTGAATCCGCAGAGCGCAGCGAATACCAGGAAGTAATTGGGATGGCCGTGATCACTGTGATCGTCATGCATATTCAAATTCCTTCAAACCACACCAGTCCGATGACGGTGGCTCACAGTTGAAAGACTGCGAGAAGAAGTCACTCACTAAAGGATGTAAAGCAAAGGGAACAAGAAGATCCAAACCAAGTCGACGAAGTGCCAATAGAGACCACTGTTTTCGACGAAGTCGGTCCAACTCCCGTCCAGTTTTGAACCTTGTTTGAGCACGATCACAAACAAGATCATGCCGACAATGACGTGGACCGCATGGAAGCCAGTCATGATGAAGTAGCAGGATGCGAAGATGTTGCCGTACAGGATTGGGTGAGGTTCATGCACGGACTTGAAAACCGAACCCCATTGAGGGTTCGCCTGCAACTCAGACAGTTTCTTGCTGAGTTCGCTTGTAGAAATCTGCTCGGCGAGGACAGCCTGCTTCAACTCCCCAAAAGCCTTGTCCATTTCGACGAAGCCTTCGTAGTCCGCCAACGATGGACTGTTAGTCGCTTTCAATTTTCCAATGGCATCTTGGATGACCGCTCGTTGTTTAGATTGGTCATTTGCAGGTTCCGGCTTCGCATACTCGACCTTCAAGCTGTTGAGTTGCCTGACGAGCGCTGTTAGACGGTTAGACACAGCTTTCTCAGACTCTGAGAGAACTTTCTTCTTCGCCTGGTAATCGTTTTCGGCAATTCGTCCCGGCAGAATATCGTGGTCAAATTTGCCGTAGTACTCGTAGGACTTGATTCCAAGGAAGACGACAGACAACGCAAACGTCATCTGTAAGAATTTCTGAGCTTTCGCAAAATTACTTTGATTCATTGCTTCGTGAGCGACCACAACGAAGTAGCTCGACAGAATCAGCACGAAGGTGTTGAGGCCGCCCCAGAACACTTTGATGTGTGTGACCTCTGGGTCTGTTGGCCAACCTTTCGACCCCATCCGTAGGACGATGTAGGTGCCGATGAAGGCCGTGAAAAACATGATTTCGGTGCCGAGGAACAGCCACAAGCAAAGCTTAGAGTTGGGAATTGCCAACCCCATCTTGATGGGCGGAACTGCGGAACCGTGTGAAGGTGCGTGCGACATTTTTTGAAATCTGCTAACTGAAATTTGAAAACTGAGATCAGCAATTTGCGAGTCGCGTTCTTAATCTCAACTCAACAACCGCAAATGATCCCAAGTCAAAACTAACAACAACGTTGGCAGGTACACCAACGAAAACCAAATCAATTGGCGAGCAGTTCTTACTGACTCATTTAATAAAAATCGTACAGAGAACCCGACGTATCCAAATCCCAAAATTAGTGCGACGACAGCGAACAAGTCACCAGCCAACGCCGCATCTTTCAGAAGCAAACTCACTGGAACCAAGGCCAACGCATAAACAACACACATCCACCCGGTGATTTTTGAGCGGGGTTCCGCTTGAGGCAGCATCCTAAGTCCTGCAGACGCATACTGATGCCGATACAGCCAAGCTATTGCCAAAAAGTGTGGAAACTGCCAGACGAACAAAGTTGCAAACAAAGCGAATGCCCCTGCATCGAGTTGTCCGCCAGCCGCAACCCAACCGAGCACCGGTGGCATTGCTCCTGGAATTGCACCGACTGCCGTGCATAACGAGGTCTGTCGCTTGAGCGGCGTGTAAACCGCGACGTAAAGCAAAAGTGTCCCGAAGGCGAGAATGGCGGTCAGCACGTTGACGGCCAGTACCAAATCCGCAAAGCCAACGACACCAAGTAGCACCCCGAAAACCAACACTTCATTAGGTGCCAACCGCCCTGCGGGCAATGGTCGATTTGCTGTCCGAGCCATTAACCGATCCGAATCACGCTCCAACCATTGGTTGAGCACGCTGCAGCTAATTGCCACCAGCCCGATACCGAACAAAGCGTGAGCCAGTCGTTCTGCCTGCCATTCAGCAGTCGAACCTAGCATGAATCCTAGGGCGACTGTGACTAAGCCCATTACCGCAATACGAGGCTTCGCCAAAGTCAAATAATCGCGCCACCGCGCGATCGACTGCGAAGCCGAGATCTCAATGGTCGAGGCAGACGGTTCGACGGCAATGCTCATGACAAAGCACCTCCCGCCAATGTTGCTCCAACTTCCCGCGAATTGAGACCTGCACTGTTCTGAACGGACTTTGACTGAACCTCAATACCGCGCAGGCGAAGCACTCTTCCCGCCACTTGCACGGAGGCCAACAATGCAAACATTGCCACGACAGTGTGAAGCGATCGAATAACAATCTGCTCAGGGGCCTGTTGCACGGCAACGTAGCCTGCGGGGGGGAAACCAAAGCGAGTCACCCAGGCTCCAGCTCCGAGGCTCAATTGAGCCACCAATACAGCGACCAACCCAAGAGCAGCCGATCGAAGCCAAGTTTGTCTTGAACGCCAACAAGCGACGAAAGTAGCAATACAAAGTCCCGTGACGACGATCGCACCTGCAAGATGCTCGTGCAGTCCGCCTCCAAAATGTCGGATGAATCCACCAACGACAGACTGCCCCAGCATGGCTATTGGAGTCACGACCGCCAGTTTCGCGAGAGAACTCGAGATTACCGAGGCTTGATCGTATTGGTTCGAGCTAATTTCGATCCATCGTCGACTTGTCGCTAGAGCAAAGAAACCGATCGTTGAGAAAATCAACGACGCACAGGCTCCGTGAAAGAGTGCCGCGAGTTGCGCATCTGCAATCACTCGAAAGCCACCTAGAAGTCCCTGGCCGATTACTGCGAACAGAATTCCAAATGCTAGCCGTCGCACCCAGACACGCGATTCAACTCTCAAAGTCCAAGCCACTAAGCCAATTGAGAACAGGCCAATCAGACTACCGGCTAAGCGATGTCCGTGTTCGACAAACTTATCAGGATGTGTTCGAAAATCACTGAGCCACGGATACAGAAACATGTTCTGTCCGTCGGACGTCGGCCAGTCGAGAAACGCCATTCCTGCCCCAAGCGTCGTTACTAACGCACCCATTCCGATCGGCAACAGCGCGACCGCTGCCGTCAGAACGGCATAACGGTGGAGCCAGCGATTGAATGCTTGCGGGGTCATGATTTCTCGATGTTTCAAAAACAAACTGAACCCGTTCACCACCGAATTGTCATTGGTAGTGATGGGCTTTTTCCTTTGGGACTTCTCAATCAGATACCATCATTGTCGTTGTTAAGAAGCCCTAATCCACCGAGGCAAACTCGGTGGATTGTATTAATGGTGCGAGGTTGGAGTAGTCGTCACCGAACCTGCTGTCTTGCGCAATGGCGGATCAGTTTGCAGCAAGAAGTCGCGATCGACTTGTCCAGGAGTCGAATACTCGTATGGTCCCCGATATACGACCGGTAAGATATCAAAGTTGCCATGGCCTGGTGGCGATGGTGCGGTCCATTCCAGACCATTGGCATTCCATGGGTTTCGACCGATCTTTTTCCCGGTGAAAATGCTCACAAAGAAATTACCAACCAGCAGGAACTGGGAGAACCCCATCAAGATTGCGGAGTACGTGATGAATTGATTCAACGGCATCAAGTGTTCTAGGTACGGATGCAAGTACGGATCTGCATAGCGTCTAGGAAAACCAGCGATCCCGAGCATGTGCATTGGGAAGAACGTTCCGTTGAACCCAATGAAAGTTAGGAAGAAGTGCCATTTTCCAACGGTCTCGTTCATCATCCGACCGAACATTTTCGGGAACCAGAAGTGAATGCCTGCGAATACTCCGAACAGAGTTGCACCGAAAATCACGTAGTGGAAGTGAGCCACGATCATATAAGTGTCGTGGAAGTAGATATCGGTCGGCACTGACGCCATGAAAATGCCGCTCAATCCACCAACGACAAACATCGAAACAAACGCGGTGCAGTTCAACATAGGCGTATTGAATTGAACTCGTCCGCCCCAGATCGTGCCAATCCAGTTAAACACCTTAACTGCTGACGGCAGCGCT
>CAIJTL010001443.1 GCA_903823545.1 uncultured Planctomycetaceae bacterium | reverse complement strand
CGTTGACTGACTTTCGAGAATCATTAACGAGGCTTGTTGATGCGGTGCTTTCGCAGTTTGCTGAAGAAGGTGCTGCGCGGCATCCCGAGCATTCGGGCTGCTTCTGCTTTATTGCCGCTCGATGCTCGCAAGGCTTGCTCAAGTGTTTCGCGTTCTGCAAATTCGTTGAGATCGTCGCGACTAAATCGAACAGCGCTGGCCGCAACAGGTTCAGGTTTTGAGGGGGGCAGTTCCGTTGAATTTGAACTGGCGGCGACAGATCTCGATGGATTTGTTTTCGGCGTCTGAGTGCTCTTCGTGAGAACTTCATTCGGCAGGTCATGAATTGTGATCGTGTCACCTTCCGCGAGCACAACCGCTCGCTCGATGACGTTTTCCAGTTCACGAATATTTCCGGGCCACGAATGCCGCTTCAGTGCCACAAGCGTGTCGTCATCAATCTGTGTCAATTGCTTACCGAGCTTTTCGGAGCACTTTTTGAGGAAGTACAAGGCAAGTTCGAGAATGTCTTCTTTGCGTTCAGCAAGAGTCGGCAAAGCGATGCTGATCACGTTCAGTCGATAGAACAAATCCTCGCGAAACTTCCCTTCGGTGATGAGCTTCTTGAGATCTTGATTTGTTGCCGCGATCAACCTCACATCGACTTTCACAGTGCGCGTTCCGCCGACTGCTTCGAACTCGCGAGTTTGCAGCACTCGCAATAGTTTGACCTGCGTTTCCAGCGAGATGTCACCAATTTCATCCAAGAACAAAGTCCCGCCATTTGCCGATTCAAAACGGCCAAGTCGATCTTTGTGTGCTCCCGTGAAAGCACCCTTCACATGCCCGAACAATTCGCTTTCTAACAAGCTCGGCGAGAGTGCCGCGCAATGGACGCTGACGATCGGACCGTTTCGTCTCGCGCTGTTTTGATGGATCGCATGCGCGAGTAATTCTTTGCCAGTCCCGCTTGCTCCAGTGACTAACACAGATGACTCGCTCTGTGCCACTTTGCGAACAGTCTCAAGTACCCGTTGGATCGCTGGACTGTTGCCTTTGATATGACCGCGACGGAATTCTTCGACAGGCGGCTCTGTTTTTGGAGTCAGATTTGTTCCTTGAGTCGTCTTAATCTCCTGTTGCAACATGGAGATCACGCGACGCTGCTCGTCGATCTTCTCGACCTTCAGTTGCATCTCTTCGTTCACGCGCGACAAATCCTGATGCACTTTCACACTGTGAAGCGCGACGTTGGTGATCTGTCCGAGTGCATTTAAGAACGTCAGGTCTTCGGCGGAATATGAGGCCCCGTTTTGCTTTGGCCCCAGCACAACGATTCCGGCGATGTCGCCGTCGCTCTCAAATGCATACATCAACTCTGCTCGCAGCAATCTCAAGGCTTGTTGAGCTGAAGTTGATCCGCTTCCGAATGCCGTCACCGATCGAGCAATCGCCGATTCCTGAAGTAGCAGCGCCATCAGGTCGTCATCGAAAACAATTTGCGACGGGAGGTCTGTTCCGCCTTCGACGGCGATCAACTGAAACGAGGGAAGCCCAGCATCTCGAAGGTAAACGGCGACTCGATCGGCTCGCAAAACATCTCGGCACGAACCAATCATGCGATGTGCCAGTGTCTCACGGTCAACAACATGTTCGACCGCCCGATTCATTCGCTGCAGCGCTTTGTCGAGTTGATATTTTTCACGATAGAAGCGGCGGTCGATTAATTGCTGAAGTCGATCGCGCCCCCAAACCATCGACGCAACGG
>CAIJTL010001442.1 GCA_903823545.1 uncultured Planctomycetaceae bacterium | reverse complement strand
GGATTTGTTCGGAGTGCTGGTTCTCTCGCTCGTCACGTCTTTGGGAGGTGGTACGTTGCGAGATATCGTATTGGACCTCCCGGTCTTTTGGGGGCAGGATGACACCTTTGTTTGGACTGCCATTGCTGCGGGAACAGTAACGTTCGCGGCGGCGAGACACTGGCATCCGCCGCAGCAGGTACTGTTGATTGCCGATGCTTTCGGTTTGGCACTGGTGGCCGTGTTGGGGACTGAGAAAGCACTCAGTCACGGTGCAACTCCCACGACCGCAGTGGTGTTGGGAGTTGTTACAGGAGTTGCTGGCGGCATCTTGCGGGACGTCCTTTGCGGCGAAGTTCCGTGGGTCTTTCGTCGGGAAACGTACTTCTATGCGACGGCCGCTTTTGGCGGAGATGTGGTTTACGTGATCATGCAGCGGGCCGCCTGCGAACGTCGAACATCGCTGCTCGTGGCGGCGTCAGTGATCCTGGCTCTCCGACTTGCTGGGTTGAAATGGAAGCTCGCACTGCCGGTTTTTCAGACTCGCGATTGAACGATTTTCACACAAATTCAATCTTTCGATGGTATCAAAACAATCCGTGCTGATGCTTCCGACGACTCCCGTCGAGCCGTACAATCCTGCCCGCCTCTGACGGAGATGACATTCACAGTCCCGCCGATCGTCGTAATCGCAGGTTGTGGTTTGGGCGATTCGATTGACGGCCAGTTCGCAAGGAGTTCCCGAATGGCATGGTTCACCCAATTGAGTTTCGCACTCGCTGTTGCCGCCGTAATCGGCAGCCAAACGGTCGGTAGTGCGGCTGAGCTGAAAGTCGGCGACGACGCACCCGCATTTGAGCTTCAGGGAAGCGACGGCAAGACCTACAAGCTGTCCGACTTTAAGGGGAAGAAGGCGGTTGTTGTCGCATGGTTCCCGAAGGCGTTCACCGGCGGTTGCACTAAAGAGTGCAAGTCGATGCGCGAGCACGGCAAGGCGATCAAAGAGTTTGAAGTCGCCTACTTCACTGCGTCGTGTGATCCTGCTGATGGCGAAAAAGGGAATACCGCGTTCGCCAAATCGCTCGATCTTGATTACCCGATTCTGTGCGACCCGGAACGCAAAGCGGCCAAAGAATATGGTCTTGTTGAAGACGCGAAAGGAAACGCCAAACGAGTGACCTTCTACATCAGTAAAGAAGGGAAGATTTTGGCGATCGACAAGATGGTCAAGACAGACGCTCACGGCAGCGACATCGCTGCGAAGTTGAAAGAATTGGGCGTCGCAAAGGCGGAGAAGAAGTAGTCGTTTCGTAGCACAGGCGACTCGCCTGTGATTTGAATTTCGTGACACACAGGCGAGTCGCCTGTGCTACGTTTGAAATCCTTCCGAGGTCAACGCGGCTCGCTTCAACAGCCAGCCGCTTGAATGTTGTTTCTGTTCCAACCCAAGGTCCGTTTGCCAAGGAGAGTGGTATGCGTCGAGTTTTGTCAGTTGCGTTCGTTGCGAGCGCCATGTTTGCGAGTGCTTTGATTGCCGCCGAATTGAAGTCCGGTTTGCAACCAGGTGATGCGCCTCCGCCATACACCGTCAAGGACATCACTGGTCCGAGCGAAGGCAAGTCCCTCTGCTACCGTTGCAAGTTTGGTGGTCGCCCGGTTGTTAACATCTT
>CAIJTL010001441.1 GCA_903823545.1 uncultured Planctomycetaceae bacterium | reverse complement strand
AGTGAAACTCCGACGCTGTCTTTGCGGTCTGGATAGACGCGCATGGCAAGGTAAAGCTTCTCGTTGACGAAAACTTCCACCACGCTGCGATCAACAAACACTCGCAGCTTCAGCGGCTCGTCCCCTCGCTCCATGTCGGCCCGCTCCGGCGGGCGTATCCATGTATCCGAATTGTTGCTCGAACGCGTGCCATCGAGGCAAACGACACCTTTTGTCTGGTACCAGACGCTCAGTTTCCGATCGAAGTTGTAGAACGTGATTGTGGTCTGCTCCTCAGCCTTCGGTGACCGGAGGACGCTGAGCTGCACCCAGCGCGCCATTTTCGGATCGATCTCCATCGCCAGTTCCATCGCGTTGCCCTTGATCGAATCCAGCACGACATCTTGGTTGGCGGGCAGCACGATCTCGCCAATGTGCTCGTGAGCGCCCCGCAGGGAAGCCACGGCTTCCACCGGTGCGATCCGCAGCCGTGAGTCCGGCCCCAAGGTCAACCGCTGCGCCAGCGACATGACCTGGTCCCACTCCTTGCTGCTTTCCCCGTCGTTGATATTGAGGATGTTGATCACCCCTCCCTTGCCATCCGCGGCCGCGGACGGCGCATGAACGCCGCCGGGGGAAACCGCGCCATGATTGAATCGCCCCTGCGCATACGGTTTGAATTTGTGGCGTTGTTGGTCATAGTCACCAAGGAGGTATTGCCCGCCGGTAGCGTGGCTAAATGAGACCAGCAAGTGCTTGTTGCCAATAGGCACAAAACCGGGACAAGCCGTGGCATCTAACCAAGGATTCGAGCCAGCTAGCGGAACCAGTGGAAACGGATTGTCTTCGACAAACGCACCTTGTGAGGACCAATCAAGCAGATTCTTAGACGAGACCAGATGGTCCGCTTTGACTAGACCGTAGTAGGTGTCGCCTTCCTTCCAGACGCAGGAATCGCCCGACGGTGAGCGTACCGGATTACCTTCGATCTTCTCCCAATTCAGTAGTAAAGGGTCTTTCGCAACCGCAACCATCTGGCCGGCGGAAATTCCTGGATAAAAAGCAACAACTTGGTGCTCCTCGACAACTACCCCGCCAGAAAAACACATCTTTTCCATGCCAGGATATATGGCGTAAGGCAAATCGCGCCAATTAACTAAATCTTCGCTGACCGCATGTCCCCAGTGCTGGCGGCGTTTGGCCAAATCAGACGAGTCGGGAAACTCGTCCGGAGGATAGCCTTGAAAAAAGAGATGCCATCGCCCCTGCCAGAAACATAGCCCGTTCGGGTCATTCATTTGGCTCTCGGGACTGGCGAAATGATAGAGAGGACGGTAGCGATCAGCCGCCAGCCTTTTTCGCGACTCTGCAAAGCGAAGCATCAGCACGTTTGTTTTTAACTCCTTTTCCTGTTGAGCGAGCGTGCCCGGGAACACCATTCTGGGCACAGGAGATGCGTAAGGTTCGTTCGCTGCCCGGACGTTGATTAAGAAGGCCGTCAAACTCAATGAGACGAGTAGGTGGCACAGAGCT
>CAIJTL010001440.1 GCA_903823545.1 uncultured Planctomycetaceae bacterium | reverse complement strand
TCCTGAGTCTCCTGGTGAACGTCGTGAAGATCGGAGCTAACGCTCCGTTCTTCACTATTCACCAACAGACACACATGTGCGCCGCCATTTTCAACCGCCGCGATCTTCCCCCGCGCCGCCGTTTTCAACCGTCGTCAACAGAAGAAGCCTGCGCAGCGTTATCAGTCGATGAGCGAAGTGATCGAAGCGCTTGGTCAGACAAAGGCGAAGCCGGTCAAATCCCAGAAGGTCGCGAAAATTGTGCCCCCGATGCCAAGCGACCCGGTCGAAGGTGAGGTTCTGCCGCTTAGTTTTGCAATGGTGAACCCCTCAAGGGCAAAACCGCTGAGCGCCGAAATTGCGGCCGCGCTACTGGCAAAAACTGGTAGCTCCTCACCGAAGGAAGTGATCGACACAAAGCCTCGCGCCGTTATGCGGCGTTCCGAGGTGGCCATTACGGAGTCAATACAACTCTCGGCCGGATCCGATATGGCCCTGCCTTGGGCATCGAACGATAGCGAGGTTGAAGAACTTCCGTGGCATCGCCGTTTGACACGAACTCAGTGGTTCGTGATTGGTGGAGTGATAGCTTTTTGCGCGGCCATCGCAGTAATGAAAATTCGCGAGCCAGTCCCCACGGCCTCAACAAATTCTGCCACAACACGCGTGGTTGACGCGGCATCGATCGAACCTGAGTCATCGACCACAGACGGGGTGGGAGCTGGCAGCGACAAGCCTGCCAGACCGAAGAAGGTTCCCACTCGACCAAAGAAGATCCAGTCCGAGCGTGTCATTGGTCTTTAGCTCCGAAGTTCGGTCTGCTCCCGAACAGAGATCACAGGACGTGAGAGAACAACCAATTACGTCACGGCTCCGCGAGCTTTCGCAACTTCTCCGCCCCTTCCCAAAAACTTGTTGAAGGCCGGTCATACTTTCGTCCGTTATTGGAGCCAAAACGCTGGGCCACCGGCGCGTTATTTCAGAAGCCCGCATCCCGTTCCGTTCGCTATTGGCGTTGATGTGACTCCTTTCACCGCACCTGGTTACCTGAGTCGCAGTACATTCGAGGTTCTGATTGCGAGTGTCGGCATTGTCAGCAGTTGATTCACCGATCTGCTCGCGAGCATGACGTGCGGGTGAATGACTTGAGCTTCGACTTTCATAAGATTGACGAGATTCTGGCAAACCCCGACGTTCCGAACTGGCAGCTTTTCCGTCGCTGCAAACAGAACTCCGCGAACACAAGACACGGCACGTGCTCATGTAAAATGGGTGTGGGGGGAAGTCGATTTTTCTTTTCCCGCTCTTTGGTCCTCGGACAGTTGCCTCGCACCGTAGACATCATTTCTTGGCAAATCTAAATGGGAGACTCTCCTAGTCTTTGAAAACCGTCCCAACCCACCCATGCGAGGGACATTTCACAATTGATTTAGGAATGGCGTAAATGGCGAGACTCGGACATTCTAATCTTCGTCATCTGGCTCGACTCCGAGCAATAATCTCAATGCCTCAGAAGCCCGTTTGTGTTTGTCAGATAGGTCAATGAGTTTCATTTTGTAGCTATCGAAGTTGCCACGCGGATTGTCGACATAGCCTTTTAATTCTTGATAGTTGGTCCACAGATCGACGAGCCGCTGGCGCGCTGCATCCGAAAGATAGACGTCGGCCCCAAGCTGCCCAACATCGCGTTTGACGTCGGCCACAATTAAACCATCAATTCGCGATAACCTTGGCTCCAATTCTTCTCGAACGGCCTTCAAGCCAACATTTACATTGACTCGTTTCTCTAAGGCATTCGCCATCGCATCGGTGTAAGCCGCCATACCGAATTGATAGATGC
>CAIJTL010001439.1 GCA_903823545.1 uncultured Planctomycetaceae bacterium | reverse complement strand
TTAAAGTGTCAGAGCGAAAAATCGGAGGATTAGTACTCTGGTCGATCCTAAAAAACAGCTGGGTGAGCCATCGGTGGGAGAGAAGTACGATGTCTGATGCTGGATTGCGAATGAATCATCAACATGCGATTGGACTATCACGACGCGAGCTATTGCAGGTTGGTTACTCCGGGTTGATGGGCGTTGGTTTGTCGCAAATATCCAGCCAAGGCGCGAGAGCGGCAAACGAGTCGGCAATTGGCAGTTCCGCATCCAAGAAACCAAAGTCGCTGGTGATTGTCTTTTTGACGGGAGCGGCAAGCCATCACGATACGTTCGATATGAAGCTCGAAGCGCCCGCCGAGATACGTGGCGAATTCAAACCGATTGCGACGACAGTACCTGGATTCCAAATCTGCGAGCACCTTCCGAGGTTGGCCGAGCGAGCTCATCGATATTCAGTGGTCCGTTCGCTATCACACGGTGACAACAACCATTTAATGTCGACGCATCACGTGCTGACCGGCGAGAAACAGCCCGGCGGATTCTTCGACAAAGTGGCGTCACGCGATGACTGGCCAAGCTACTCGTCGGCATTGCAATACTTGCGGCCGAGTGGCAACGGAGTTCCGTGCGGAGTCAATCTGCCGACTTTCTTGCAAGAAGGCCCGCTGACGTGGCCGGGACAGCATGCTGGATTCCTTGGCCCGAACTACGACCCTTGGCAAGTCACGGGCGATCCGGCGAAAGCTGACTTTCGCGTTGACGCGTTGTCTCTCTCTCCCGGAATTGATGTTAGCCGTTTGAGTCGACGACATTCTTTGCTCGGCGAGGTGAACCGTCAGCAAGTGATGCTCGGCGAAGCTGCTCAATCATTGCGATTGCAGAGCGATCAAGAGCACGCGATTTCGCTGCTCACCTCCAGCAAGTTGTCGGAAGCGTTTCAACTCAATCGAGAATCTGGCGCCGTGCGAGATCGATACGGACGAACGACAACCGGCCAATCACTGTTGCTCGCGCGTCGCTTGATTCAGTCGGGCGTGCGCGTCTTGCAGACCAATATTGGCCGCGTGCAAAATTGGGACAGCCATGGCGACATATTCCCAACGCTGAAGAACCGCTTGCTCCCGCCGCTCGATCAAGGTGTCGCCGCACTGCTCGATGATTTCGAATCGATGGGTCTGCTCGAAGACACAATGGTGATGATGCTCGGCGAATTCGGTCGCACACCGAAGGTCAACGCTCAAAAAGGGCGAGATCATTGGGGCCCATGCTTCTTCGGCCTTTTTGCCGGAGCCGGAGTTCGTCCCGGGCAAGTGATTGGCCGGTCGGATGACATCGGCGCTTACCCGGTCACGCGAGCGTTCTCCCCAAACGATGTCGCCGCGACGGTCTATCACGTGCTGGGCATACCGCTGGATACCGAAGTCCGCGACCGCCTCAACCGCCCCGTCCGATTGAATCGTGGCGAAGTGATTGAGTCGCTGTTTAGCGGCGCGGCAGTTTGATTCCCGCTTAACATGCGCGACTGGTGAGACTTATGGGCCATGTCGGTCTGTGAGATAATGAGGTGCCCCCAGTTTCAGATCCAGGTGTTATGAGAGTTGGTTGGGTTTGAGTTTGGA
>CAIJTL010001438.1 GCA_903823545.1 uncultured Planctomycetaceae bacterium | reverse complement strand
CCCGGCTCGCCGAAATCTGAATTTGGCTCGCTGAAATCCGAATATGGCACGGTGAATTTGGAATCTGCTCCCTTCATGTCGGGTTTGGGCAACTTTGAAATCGAACGGACGATCGGCAAAGGAGGGATGGGGATCGTTCTGAAGGCTCACGACAAAAAGCTTAAGCGGGATGTCGCCATCAAAGTGTTGGCTCCGCATTTGGCAGCGGACGCCGAGGCCGTGCAACGGTTCTTGCGAGAGGCTCAATCTGCGGCTGCGGTGCGGCACGACAACGTCGTCACGATTTATTCCGTCGATGAAGCGAACGGCATCCCGTTCCTCGTGATGGAACTCATCAACGGCGAGTCGCTGCAAGACCGGATGAAACGCGGACCGCTCCCGGTCGACGAGATCGTGCAGTTCGGAATTCAAATCGCGTCAGGCCTAGATGCCGCTCACCGACGCGGGCTGATTCATCGTGATATCAAGCCGGCGAATATTCTGCTGGACGGTCAAAATGGCGAGCCGGGGTGCGTCAGCCCCCGGACAACGGACGACGGGTCGGTCCGGGGGCTGACGCACCCCGGCTCGCCAAGTTCTCGACTTAAAATCACCGACTTCGGGTTGGCTCGCGTGGCGTCGGAGTCGGCGATTACTCGGTCTGGCTTCATTGCGGGGACACCGCAATACATGTCACCGGAGCAGGCCAATGGAAAGGCGCTCGACCATCGCAGCGATCTCTTCAGTTTGGGGAGCGTGCTGTATTCGCTTTGTACCGGGCAGACGCCGTTTCATGCGGAGAGCGCGATCGTCGTGCTGCGGCGAGTGACAGATCACGAACCCGGACCGATTCAATCCTTGAATCCGGCGATCCCCGATTGGTTATGCGAGGTCATTGAGAAGCTCATGGCCAAGCAACCGGAAGATCGCATTCAAACAGCGAAAGAAGTGGCCGACCTGCTGACGCGATGTCAGGCCCCAAATCGCGAACGACGTGACGGGCCAACGACGGCCCACCCCCATTCGATTGGTCAGAGCCGGTTGCCTGCTTCGAGCATCGCGTTGCAAGGCTCGTCACGCGGCCCCGTGACGGCCAAATTGAAACGCACGCTCATCGCGGTCGCGTTGTTAGCGGGCGTCGTATTGGCAGTTGTCTTCAGTCGCGGTCGCAATCCGAGGCCAACGGATCTGGACCTCACGGCAACGAATCCCTCGGAGGGACCTCAGACAGAGGGCCTCTCGCATGACGCAGCAAAGGCTCCTCCACGAGCGATTGCTCCCTTCAATGCCGAGCAAGCCCAACAGCATCAAGAGGCTTGGGCCGCGCATCTCAAGTTACCGGTCGAGTTTACCAACAGCATCGGGATGAAGTTCCGGCTCATCCCACCGGGCGAGTTCCTGATGGGGAGTACGCCCGAGGAGATCGAAGCGGAGCTGAAGCGGCCTGGGCTACAGGGACATTTACAGTTCTGGCGAACGCAAATCGAGAGCGAGGGTCCGCAGCACAAAGTGGTTCTCACAAAGCCGATCTACGTCGGGGTGACTGAGGTGACACAGTCACAGTACGAGCAAGTGATGGGAACGACCCCGTCGCAATTCTCGGCCACGGGTCAAGGGAAAGAGGCGGTCGCCAACCTGGAGACCGGCGATTATCCGGTGGAAACGGTGAGCGGCTACGACTCGGCTGAGTTCTGCGCCAAACTGAGCCAGCAGGAGAAGCTGAAGCCGTTCAACTTCCGCTTCGATCAAACGGTGACATCGCTGGAAGGGACCGGCTACCGACTGCCAACGGAGGCGGAATGGGAGTTTGCCTGCCGGGCCGGGACCACGACGCGGTTCTGGAGCGGCGATGAGAACGAGGACCTGATTCGGGTTGGCTGGTGCCACAGCAACTATGGCGGCCGCACGCATGCTGTTAGCGAGTTGAAAGCCAATCCGTTCGGATTGTCAGACCTGCACGGCAACGTGTGGGAATGGGTGCAGGACGGCTGGGATCCGAAGTTCTATGGGCAGTTTCAAGCGAATGTCGCAACGGACCCTTTCAGCCCACTTTCCGCCGGTTCCGAGCCGATGCGCCGGGGTGGAAGTTTTATGCAAGTCCCGGAGTTAGTCCGCTCGTCGAGTCGCCTCTACTATCACACATACGCCGAGGCGGGGTTCCGTGTGGTGCTGGTTGCTGACGCCGTGAAGGAGCTGCTGGGCAAGAGGGAGGCGAATGCCCCGCCGCCCGCCGTCGCCCCGTTCGACGAAGCGCAGGCCAGGGTCCATCAAGAGAAGTGGGCGATGCACCTCGGAGTGCCGGTCGTGTACGAGAACTCGATCGGCATGAAGTTCCGCCTTGTTCCACCCGGCGAGTTCATGATGGGGAGTACGCCCGAGGAGATCGAAGCGGCGCTCAATGTGTCTAATTCCAATTGGAGAGAGCACGTTCAGAGCGAAGGTCCGCAGCACAAAGTGATTCTCACAAAGCCGAACTACGTCGGGGTGACTGAGGTGACGCAGTCGCAGTACCAGCAGGTGAAGGGAGCCAACCCATCACATTTCTCGGCGACGGGAAAAGGGGATGGCCAGATTGCAAACATGGAGACTGGCAACCATCCAGTAGAAATGGTGAGCTGGTATGACGCGGCAGAGTTCTGCGCAAAACTGAGCCAGCAGGAGACGCTGAAACCGTGCTACTCCCGTTCCGGTGAATCGGTGACGTTGCTGGAAGGTACCGGCTACCGACTGCCAACAGAGGCCGAATGGGAATACGCCTGCCGGGCCGGGACTACAACGCGGTTCTGGAGCGGCGATCATGACCAAGATCTGATTTCGGCTGGCTGGCATAGCGGGAACTCCGGCATCCGCACACATGCCGCGGGTGAGTCGAAGCCAAACTCGTTCGGGTTATCAGACATGCATGGCAATGTGTGGGAGTGGGTTCAGGACAGTTGGGATCCGGCGTTCTATTCGCAGTTTCAAAAGAATGCCGCACTTGACCCCTTCAGTCCATTTCCCACTGACAATCATCCAAGACCGATGCGCGGGGGCGATTGGCACTCCGCCCCATTCGAGTGCCGTTCGGCAATGCGTCTCCGAACCCCGACGAACTTTCAGCGCGACAACATGGGCTTTCGTTTGGTTTTGGTTGTCGGGACCGCTCCTGAACCTGAACCTCACACCGACGACAACACTTGACCGGGCCGTCTCGTTTGTGGAGTCGCTCGGCGGGAAAGTTTTCCGCGACGACAACTCTCCCTTAAAACCGGTGACTCGCATTGGTCTGTCAGGCACGCAGGTGACAGACGCCGGGCTCAAGGAGCTCGCACCACTCACGAACGTCAGTTGGCTCAATCTGGACCACACGCAGGTGACAGACATCGGGCTCGAGCAACTCGCCCCACTCAGGAACCGCTATCACCTCAACCTGCCCTGCACGCAGGTGACGGACGCCGGAATCGAGGAACTCCAGAAGACATTGCCCAAATGCAACATCTTGAAGTGAACCGCCGCTGCGTTGGCCGTCCGCCGCAGGGACGCGAGTCCGTCTCACTAATTCGCTGATAATCCAGGGTGTCGCGTTCTATGCCAGAACCGTGACTCAGCCCAGGCATCCGCAGGCCGCGCGTGTTGCAAAAAGACAACACCCAAATAGGACAGATACCATCCGCAAGAGTCGAGAAGTTGATACGACCGACAGGATCTATCGAGTTGGCGTCTTGCGGAACTGAAGCGTGGCGATCGCTCAGTTTGGACTAACCGTTCTCATTCGCAGCGAACTATATGTCGTTCGCAGAAGTTGCGTTTTTCAAAGCCAAGGCCGAGTTTCCGCTTTGATCTGCGAAGTCGCTTTCAGGAATGGTTTCATGAGTGCAACGCTGGTGAATGATCTGGCTGAATGTCGTACCGAATCTGTCGCGTCAAACGTTGTCCAACAGATCGACTGGCTTGAGCAGCATCATTTGAATGATGCTGTCTCGAAAGTCGTTCCAGTCGAAAGTCGCACGCTGCGATTCAAGCGAATGGTCGATGTCGCTGGTGCCGCCGTGATGCTGGTTCTGTTAGCACCGATTATGGTACTTGTCGCTTTGGCTGTGAGGCTGACCTCGCCTGGACCGGTCTTGTTTCGGCAAGTTCGCACGGGACTCAATCTACGTCAGCAGAAAGATCGGCGAGCAGCCAGCAGCGCTGTTGGTCAGATTAACGAACGACGAGATCAGCGACCGGATCGGCGAATGTCAGAGGCATACGGTCGTCCGTTTGTGCTCTACAAGTTCCGCACCATGCGAACGGACGCTGAAAAAGACGGGGCCAAATTCGCCGTTAAGGGTGACCCGCGAGTCACGAGCATCGGCCGCTTCCTGCGAAAATCTCGGCTCGATGAATTGCCGCAATTGTGGAACGTGTTGCGCGGCGAAATGTCGCTGGTTGGGCCGCTACCGGAGCGTCCAGAGTTTATCGAACAACTCTCGGATCAAATTCCTAATTACCTCGTTCGACTTGGCATCAAACCCGGACTGACTGGGTTAGCTCAGATCGTCAACGGTTACGACAACGAGTTGGAAGGCTTCAAGCGGAAGGTCACTCTCGATCTGCACTACCTGCGGAATTGCTCGATCAAGAACGACATCAAGATTCTGTTCCGCACGGTAGGAGTTGTGTTGACCGGTAAGGGCGCGCTTTAAAACAAAGATCCCTGAGCCGGCTTGTCTGGCGGTGCAGTGATGCCGAGATGTGCGAGTGCCGCTGCAGTCACGATGCGTCCGCGCGGGGTTCGCTGTAAGAAGCCGACGCGAAGCAAGAACGGCTCAATTTCATCCTCAAGCGTGTCAGCCGGGCAGTTCATACTGTGTCCGATTGCTTGCACGCCTGCTGGGCCTCCACAGAAGACATTGATCAAGATCATCAGATAACGGCGATCAAGCTCATCAAGGCCAACGTGATCAACTTCGATCATTTCGAGTGCTCGCCTCGCAACGTCATCGGTGATACGTCCCTGAGCTTTGCTGTCTGCATAGTCACGACACCAGTAGAGCAAGTTATTCGCTTTACGTGGTGTTCCTCGGCTACGTCTCGCAATCTCAGCGGATGCCGACGGTTCGATTTCCGTTCGCAACTTTCGCGAGTTGCGTTGAACGATTTCAGCGAGATCGGGTTCGTCGTAAAAATCGACGTGGAGGCGATTCACAAAGCGATCTCGCAAAGGTGCCGTCAGCATCCCGCTACGAGTCGTCGCTCCGATCATGGTGAAGCGTTTGAGCGGCATATTGATCGTGCGAGCGTTGATCCCTTCGCCCAGTGAGATGTCGACGCGAAAGTCTTCCATGGCCGGATAGATAAACTCTTCGACGGCCGGAGGGAGACGATGAATCTCGTCGATAAACAGAACTGAGCCGTAACTAGCATTTGTCAGATACGACAAGACGTCCTTGGGAGCGGTTAGCGCAGGAGCAGAAGCAATTTGAAAATCCGTGCCGAGTTCTTTCGGAATCACGGTCGCAAATGTTGTCTTGCCGAGCCCCGGCGGGCCATCGAAGAGTACATGTCCGAGAGGCTCCTGACGCTTCTTTGCCGCATCAAGCATAATCCGAAGTCGCTCGACGACCTTACGTTGGCCAACAATATCTTCGAGCCTTTGTGGACGGAGTTCATCGTCATGCTTCTCGTCGTCAGGGCGGAAGTCCACCTTGGGACCAAGCGGCGGACGAGGTGACTCGTCATCCGGATCTTCGTCAGGGCTGCCATTGATGATCCGCTGCCGTGCCATGATTCGTCCGTTGTCCAAAGTCAGTTGTCAGTGGTCTTGTGAAACTGACGTGGCAGAAAAGCAACTCGCGAAAACTCGAACAATCACGTCGACATCTCGGCGATCAATTCATCGGGATAACTGACGTTTGCGGTCACCGTTTGAATGTCATCTTGGTCTTCGAGCGCATCAATGAAGGCGAGAACACGGCGTCCCATTTCGAGATCAACTTCGACTCGGTTGTTTGGAATTTTTTGAATTTCAGCGACATCAGTCGGAACGTTGGCTGATTCGAGCGTTTCGTTGACTTGCTGGAAGACTGACGGATCGCAGGTCACCTCAAAGTTATCACCGACTCGCGTCACATCATCGGCGCCTGCCTCAAGCGCGATCTCAAAGAGCTTGTCCTCTTCGATGTGCTGTGCGGGAATGACGAAGACTCCTTTGCGAGAGAACAAGTATGCGACGCAGCCCGTGCTTCCGAGATTGCCGCCGTGGACTTCAAAAATCTTGCGGACTTCACCAGCAGTTCGATTGCGGTTGTCGGTGAGGATGTCGCAAAGGACTGCGACACCACCGGGTCCGTAACCTTCATAGACCATGTCGTCGTATTGCTCATCCGACGACTCGCCGCAGCCTTTCTTGACTGCTCGGTCGATATTCTCTTTGGGCATGCTGTTCTTGCGAGCTTTGTCGAGTGCATACCGAAGTGCCAAATTACCGGTCGGATCGCCACCACCATGTCGCGCAGCAACGATGATTGCTCGACTGAGTTTGCCGAACAGTGTGCCGCGTTTTGTGTCGACCGCACCTTTGCGCAGGGCGATGTTCGCCGAATGGGAATGTCCTGCCATGTGTCTTTTTTGCGTTGTCGCAAGCTGCCAGCTTGCGGAGTGAATGTGGTGAGTTTGAATAAATACAAACGACTCGACTTCAAGCTGGCAGCTTAAAGTTACGATTTCGCCTTCAATTTGAGTTCCAGTTTCTCAATCAACTTTGCATCCGGATGCTTGTCTTCCTTCGCATCCTTGAGTGCGTTTTTCCAGCTCTCGATCGCCTTCTCTTTTTGGCCGAGCTTGTCTTGAGCATCGCCGAGGTGATCCCAAATGGTGGCGTCACCACCGCGAGGCGAGCTCACCGATTTTTCCAGATAAGGAATCGCCTCTTGGTACTTACCAAGTTTGTAAAGCACCCAGCCCATGCTGTCTTGATACGCGGCGTTGTCTGGTTCGGCCTTCATTGCCTTCTCAATCATGCCGCGAGCTTGCTCCAAATTCTTCCCTTGGTCCGCATAGAGATAACCGAGATCGTTGTTGACCGAAGGATCATCAGGTGATTCAGCCAGGACTTTTTCGAGAATCTCTTCGCCTTTGCGAATATCCCCTTTTTGAACGTGAATGTTCGACAGGCTGTATTGGCACTGACGAGCGAGTCGATGCTGCGGATGCTTCGCGATGAACGCTTCAAGCAAGGGGATTGCCTTGTCCCAATCGTGGGCGTGGTAATGAACCCACGCTTCTTGAAACGCGAGCAGTGGATGATCGGGAATCGCCTTGCGAGCTTCCGCAATTGCCTCCAAGGCTGCAGCAGTGTTGCCCGCCATTTCTTCGGCTTGCGACAACATGAAAAGAAAATTGGGACGCGAATTCAAAAGTGAGGAGTCTTTAACCGCATCCTGAAACACCTTGGCCGCTTCTGCGAACTTACGAACATCGAGAAGCAGCTTGCCGAGTTCCTCGTAAATCCCCCCCGCTTTGTCACGACGCAGTTTCAATGCGTGCCGGAAAAACTTTTCCGCTAAGTCAGCCTCTTTGCCTTGTGCGGCAATTTTGCCGAGCAACAAGCTGCTCGCGAAATCGAGTTTTGGGGCGTCCCCCTCGGTCTGCTGTTTGCCAACAGCCAATAGCCCGGCAACAAGCTTTTCGTCGGCGGCGATTGCTTGCAGTTCACGCTCAAGGTCTTCTGCCGACTTCTCAAGTTCCGACTCGCGCGACATCGCGAGCGAAAGCGCTTGCAGCAATTCGGTTGGTCTGCTTTGTCTTCGATAGAGCGAGGCCAATCCGACGTAACCCTCAATGGTCTTCTCTTTGTCTAAAGACTTCTTGTAGAGCTTCTCCGCATCATCGAACCGATTGGCTTCGACGTATTGCTGTGCGAGGAAGAACTGCAATGTGAGATTGTGCTGATCTTTTTCGGCAAGCTGTTCCAAACGGGAAATCAGTTCGGCCGATTTCCCTTGAGCCTTCAATACTTCCGCCAGAAGTTGATACGCGGCTTTTCCCTTCGATTGCAGTTGCGCATCGAAGTACGTCTGCAATTGTTCGAGCGCTTGGTCCGGCTTCGCCGTCATCAAATACGCTTGAGCCAAGCTGAAGGCGATATTCCCCGGCTTGGTCTTCTTAGCCTTCGCAGCTCGTTCTAACGCAACAATCGCTCGGTCAGGACGCTTGGCTTCTAAAAAAACTTGCCCGATGGCTTCGTAAGTCGTGCGCTGATGCTTTTCCAGTTCCGACTTCATTTGGAAGTCGAGGTGGTACTTGTCGGGGTCAACTTTTGCATCGAAAACCACTTCAAACGCGTCTGCGGACTTATCGACCTGCCCGGTAATCAAATACAAGAAAGCTAGGTCACGCATAATCGCGACATACTGACCGGATTGACGATCGAGCTTGTTGGACCGCGACGCTTGCTCTAAGAGTTTGAGTGCTTCAGGAATCTTCTCTTTTGTCGCTAAGTGAATTCCAACTCTCTGCAACAACAGAAAGTCGTCTGGCATCAACTCGATCGCTTTCAAAGCATATTTGATCGCCAAGTCAGAGTCGTTCAAACCAAACGCTAGTGGGATTAATGCTCGATAAGCTTCGACGGCATTTGGATTCAGTTGGACCGACTTTTCATAGGCTTCGAGCGCCCCCTTAAACTCTTCGCGTTGTTCGAGAAACCGGCCCTTCATATACCACGACATCGCATCGAGACGTTTTTGATCGTCCGGTGTACGTGGCCGACTCGGAACCAACTTTTCCGGTGGATCGTTGAAATCGATCCGGAAGTCACCGCGTGTTACAATGCGATGAATCGGATCGACTGGTGGGCTCTTTTCTTGAGCCAAACTGCCAGCGGCGAAACATTCTGACGCCGTGATAAAGAACCCTAACGAACCGCCGCTGAGGCAGGAGCTTAAGACAAAAATCGATCCTGCTTTTCGAATGAATCGGCCGATCCATTGTCGTGACTGTGTCATGACCAGAGCTTCCTTGGACTGGCAATTGAAACCAAAGTCACCGGCGAAGCACCAAGCGTTCGCAAGCGGCGGCGGATTCTAGCGAGCGATTCCAGGCGAGACCAAGTCAGGTTCGTCGGTGACCAAAGAAACACGGAACTTTACCGAGGCTTCTTTTTCGCAGGTGCCGCCTTGGTTGGTCGTTTGGCCGTTGGCTTTTTCGTTTCGTGATGGACTGCTGGTTTGCCGATTGGTTTCGTCGGCGCGGCCTTCACTGCTGGTTTTGCTTTGGCTGCCTTGTCTGCATTTGCAATCAGATCCTCCGCACGGTCGATCATCTCGTCGACATCGAACCCTTCGGGTGGAGGCTTGGGCTTTGTGAAATGCGGCAACAACCGAGGATCTGAAGCAAAGGATCGAAGGTAATGACAAAAGACTGGCGCATCTGACTTAAGAATTGCCCCCTTAAGGCCATCGGAAGCATCGTGAGTTGTCGCCCCAGGGACCGCCAAGCCAAGCCATACAGCAGCATCGCGCATGTGGTCGTCGATCGGGATCATGTGAGTGCCAAGCGCCGTGTGCAGGGTGTGGGCTTGGATGAAACTCGTGATGAAACGAATCTTCTGCAATTGCTTCTCGGCAAGCTCAAGTGTCTTCCGCTTGAGTGGTTCAAAATCGAAATCAAAATTGATTTCGAAGACATACTGCAGAATCGCGCGAACGCGAGCCGCACGTGCCTCAGGCTCGGAAAGGCCTTCAAACACCGGAGTCAGCTCGGAATAAGTGCTGACGCGAATTTCGTTCATATCGTGGAAGACGGAGTGCAGCCGATCATAAGCAACATCGGCGACTTCCTGGGTCGAGTTCTCCAAGCAAACGGCGTATAGCATCGTCTCCAAAACCGTACGGTCTTTCTTATGACCAGCAGGCTTGTAGTGCTTCTTCAGCAGGGTGACGAGCTTTTTGCAAAGCCCTTGCAGGTCGGACGCTTTGGTCTTCTTGAGGATGGCCATGAGCAACGCACCTGAATCTGAAAGTCGGCAAATCGGAAAAGTTCGGAAACACGCGGGACGTCAAGTTCATTCAACTCGCAGGCAAAGGAACCGGAAATTTCCAGAACCGACACCGCAGGTGAACTGCTTGCTCTCGCTGTGAAGAACAAGGCTCAACGGCATCATTCTTAAAAGCTGTATTACTGGTCTTCATCATCACCGTCCTCACCGAAATCAACACCGGCGCCAGATGTTTCATCATCTCCACTGTCTGACGCGTCGTCTTCAGTTGAGTCATCCGACATCGCCGCATTCGCTTCAGCAACAGTGGCCTCAGCGACATGTAAGTCGTCGGAAGTCTCCTTGAGATTTGCTAGCCAGTTGGGTTCCAAAACAAACTTAAGAACCGGGGTGTATCGGGTATCTAATCGCTCGGCGATTTTCGATTGCAAAAAACCTCGCGCGGAATCGAGTCCATGCAGCGTTAACGACTGCACTTTCTCATCACCGCGCACTCCAATATGAACTTTCGCAGCCCTCAAATCATCAGTCGTTTCAACATGCAAGATCGTGACATTCTTCACTCGCGGATCGCGGAGTTGAAACAACATCGCCGAACTAAGTGTCTCCAAAATAGCCTGATTCACTTTGGCAATCCGGCGCGAGGGCATCGTCACAAATCCAAAACGAGAAACTTATAAAAAATTACAAACACTAAAAATTCAATCGGCGGCTGCTATTTTTCGACAATTCAAAACGCAAGCGGCGAGGTTAATGCCCATTTGCTTGCGTCTCGGCCTGACCCTAGGGCAGAGTCACTGTTGCTAATCCATCGTCCGCTTAACTTCTTCAATGCGATACGCCTCGAGAAGATCGCCTTCCTTAATGTCATTAAAGTGATCGAGACGGATACCGCATTCCATTCCTTCACGCACTTCACGCACATCGTCTTTCACTCGTTTGAGCGAGGCGATGCCATAGTCGTTAAGCACTTTTTGGTCGCGAATCAACCGAATACGACTGTTGCGTTCGATATTGCCGCTCAATACGCGACAACCAGCGATCGTCCCTGTTCGACTGATACTGAATGTCTGCAAGACGATCGCTCGCCCAGTTGAAACCTGCCGTTTCTCTGGTGTGAGCAATCCCTCCAGGGCGACCTTAATCTCATCTGTGACCTCATAGATGATCTGATATCGGCGGATATCAACACCCTCTTTGTCGGCCAACGCAACAGCGCGATCGTCGGCGATAACGTGGAACGCAACGATAATCGCCCCCGACGCACTCGCCAGATAGATGTCGCTTTCATTCACACCACCCACGGCCGTGTGCAGTATGTTAACGCGGACTTCGGGATGATCGAACTTCGCCAACTCATGTTTGATGGCTTCGATCGAACCAGGCGTATCTGCCTTGATAATCAGAGGCAGATCTTTGATCGTGCTCTCGCGATCTGAATTGAGGATGTCATCGAGTGTTCGCTTCCGAGTCCGACCAGACAGCGTTGTGCTGCGTCCTCGTTGTTGACGAATCTCGGCGATCTCGCGAGCCGCATCGAGATCGTCCATCACAAAGAATTGCTCGCCTGCATTCGGCATGATATCCAAGCCAGCGACTCGTACCGGAGTCGACGGTGGTGCCTCTGTAACTTCCTCATCGAGATCGTTGTACATCGCTCGAATACGACCGTGAGCACCCGCACAAAGAATGATATCGCCAACGCGGAGTGTTCCCTGTCGAACCATCATCAAAGCCAAGACGCCACGACCCTCGTCGCGGAAACCTTCCAGGCAAAGACCAACAGCCGGACGATTCGGGTTCGCTTTCAATTCATGCACTTCGGCAGTCAACAGCAGCAATTCCAACAGGTCATCGAGACCGGCACCAGTAAGTCCAGAGGTCCGGACCATTTCCACATCGCCGCCCCATTCCTGCACAAGCAGGCCGTGCGTCGCCAGGTCACTGAGCAGCTTTTGTTCGTTTCGATCAGGCAGGTCGATCTTATTCATTGCCACCACGACCGTTGCACCAGACGCTTTCGCGTGGGCAATGCATTCGATCGTTTGAGGCATCACGCCATCGTTTGCAGCAACAACCAGCACAATCACGTCTGTGACGTTCGCGCCGCGAGCACGCATTTCACCGAAGGCCGCGTGGCCAGGCGTGTCCACAAACGTGACTTTGTGGCCGTTGTGCTCAATCTGATAAGCACGAATGTGTTGAGTAATACCACCCGCTTCGCCGCCAGCGACGTTCGACGAGCGAATCTTGTCGAGAAGAGTCGTTTTGCCGTGATCAACGTGACCAAGAATCGTGACGATCGGCGGACGTGTTACCAAGCTTTCTGGCGAATCCTCAACCTTCAGTGTATCCATCAACTCTTCTTCGAGATCCTTCTCTCGGAGAATTGTCAATTCGACACCAAGTTCCATCGCCAACTCTAACGCCAGATCTTCTTCGATCACGTCATTGATGCCGACCATCTTGTTTTGCTTGAACAAGATTCCCATCAAAGCTTTGACGGGGCGCCCCATCGATTCAGACAAAGATCGCAGTGAAATCGGGAGGTCGACCTCCGCGTGGGTTTTGTGTTCGCCGTAGGTAACGGTCTTCGGGCGACGCATTCGAACACGAGTACGCGTTGGGCGATCTTCATCGTCGTCTGTAGGGATTTCGACGCGAGTATGTCGCTTTTGCCGACGTTCCTCACGCGAGCCAACTGCAGGGCCTCCGCCCGGCCCCTTCCCTTTAGTACGTTCCGCCTCTTCCTCTTCGTGCGTCATCATCCGCTTACGAGGTGGCGCTGGGGATTTCTTTCCTTCGACGACTTGGCTGACTCGACCTGCAAGTGGGCCTGTGTGATCAAAATCAGCGGTAATCTTAATGTCAGGCTTTTGTGCCGGACGGTCGTCTTTCTTCACTTTGACGACCGGTGCGTCTGGAATTGCGGCCAACTGCGGAAGATTCGGTTTCGTCTTTCGCACAGTTCCAGTTGGTCTCATGTCACCGGTGGAACCGATCGGTCGCATTTCTCGCAATTTGGTCGGCGAGTTTCCGTGAGGAGCGATATAGTCTTCTCGTCGGTGCGCACCGACAACAGTCGCGTCTTCATCCGCAGCAGGGCTTCTCGTTTCAACTTCTTCTGAAGCCGCAACAGTGGCTTCTGAAGCCGCAACAGTGGTAGGCTCAATCGCGACCTCAACCTGCGTCACAATTTCTGGCGCATCTGCAGTTTCCGCTGCTTCAACGCGAACTTCGTCAGCAAGTTCAACGACAGATTCGGGAGCTAACGGGGTAGGCTCTTCGTCGGGCTCGCGAACCACTTTCGGTGGCGTCAACGGCCTGACAACAGGCGCCATGGCCCGCGGAGCAGTCGGGATCGTCTTAATTGCACGAACCTTCCCCACAACCTCAACGGGTAACTCACGTGGAAGGGCAGGTGTTTCCGTCTTTGTCGGCTTAGAGCTCTTGGAATTGATGTAATCCAAGACGACATCGCGCTCAGCCGGAGAAATGCTGGCCAACGCCGACGCCTTCACCGGGATGCCAGCATCATTGCAATGCTGGATCAGCACTTTGCTGTCCATCCCCAGCTCTTTCGCCAATGCGAAAATACGAACTTTGAGCTGCTGTTTGTCCTCAGCCAGATTCTCGGTCAAAGGCACCCTCGGTATTGATGGGCAAGTGTCGAAATTTCGCCTGCGGCCGGAGGTCATCGGCCGGTGTGATCAACATCACTCGGCGGTTGATTCGGTCACGACACTCACAGGTGGTTCGGGCTCAGTTTCTGTGTTGGGCGCGGTTTCTAATTCAGTCGATACTGCAACCTCCGGCGATTCCACTAAAGCAACATCAACAGGAGTTGGTGGTGCTGGGGGAGGTGCCGCAGGAGCGCGCGAATCGATTTCACGTTGCAACTTCATTTCCGCCTTACGGCGAGTCTCTTCTTGTTCTTGCTTTTCGCTTTCGTCGTCGGCGTGGGCGACGATCTCTTCACACTCCTCGGGAGCTAACCCGCTCATTTCTTGAAGTTGATCCGGCTCAATCACAGACAAGTCGTAGAAGCTAAAGAAGCCCTGCGACACCAAGCTTTCCGCCAACTCTTCCGTAATATGCGGCACTTGCGAAAAAGCCGCGACCGACTTTTCGAGCTGCTCATTCAACTCATCTCGGGTCATCACCTCGATGTCCCAGCCAACAAGTTTCGACGCTAGTCGCACATTTTGGCCGCGTTTACCTATTGCCAAGGAAAGCTGATCTTCGCGAACTAAAACGATAACGCGACCCAGCATTGGGCACAGAATCACGTCCTCAACTTCAGACGGTTGCATCGCGTTTGGAACGAGTACTTGAAGCGAATCATTCCATCTCACGATATCGATCCGCTCGCCGGCCAGTTCGTCAACAATATTCTTGATTCGAGCGCCGCGAACACCCACACAAGCTCCGACTGAGTCGATCTTGCTATCCAAGCACGAGACAGCAACCTTTGAACGATATCCTGCTTCACGAGCCAAAGAGCGAACCTCAATAATCCGCTCAGCAACTTCGGGAATTTCAGTCTCAAATAGGCGCAAGACTAAATCAGGATGAGTCCGCGAAAGAATGATCTTTACGCGACTTCCTGATTTACGAACTTCAATGACCACCGCCCTGATTCGCTCGCCAATACGGTGAGACTCGCCAGGAATCTGCTCGCTCTTAGGAAGAAACCCGTCAATCTTGCCGAGCGTCACAAGTGCAGAACCACCCTCGAATCGAGTTACTGCCCCGCTAACCAATTGGCCTTTCAGCTCTTCATATTCGTCAAAGATCGAATCGCGCTCCGCTTCACGGATCCGCTGCATCAGAACTTGCTTAGCGGTTTGCGAGGAGATTCGCCCTAGAATCTCGCCGAGCATGTCCGGTTCGATATCTTTGTTGTCACACTTAACAGTTGGGTTACCTGTGACCGGGTCGATCGACGCCGTGATTTGAAAATCTTCGCCGAAGTGCTTTTTGGCGGCCGACAAAATGGCCTGCTCCAGCGCCTCGACGACGATGGTCTTGTCGATATTGCGATCGCGGTGCAATGCATCGACGAATCGTAAGACGTCCGCCCCGTTCATACTTTTCCTTTCGTGGGATCGGGTGAGTCGACCCCTGTCGTCAGACAACCTGCCGACGGTTCCCGTGGAACAAAAAAAGCGGGCGTCAACCCACTTTTCTCGTTGCTGCCGCAAAGCGGCAACACACTCAACCATCAGAGCTAAGCCATCGAAGACGCTACCGAAAGGAAACGTCCTTGAACCGACACGTCTACATAGTCGACTTCCTCACGCGGTTTCACGCGGTTATGCCAACATCCAGATTGGTGTCGTCGGAGTCACCGAAATCAATCGGATCTTCGACGGCTTCTGCCCATCCTGCTGAGCGGGAGCGTGACATTACTTTTGGCCACTCGGACTGTCAAGGAGCAGGACTCGCCTTCAGCCTCTCAATGCCGCTTTCACAGCGTCTTCCAGTGAGTCGGTGATTCATTCACGGACTCATCAAGGACTGACCTCGTGCGGAGTGGTCAGCGTACATGGCCGCTTCTAGGATTCCGCGCCAATCAAACTTCGACTATGGTTCTCGACGACTCAGTCGCTGTTCATTTTCACGCGATGACATCGTCTAGGAGGCGGTGCGAAATGCCCTACAAGATACCCAAATGGTTGAACCTGTTTTTGACAGCCGTTTGCATTGCTGTCGTTGGCGACAACTTATACGCAGACGATGAAAAGAAGCCGACACCAGAGTCTGCGACACAGACTCCTAACGCTCCACGCGACCCGAACCTCAATCCTGCACATGATCAAGCGAGGAATGACGCCGATCAGGCGCACCGCCGCGGAGATCATAAAAAGGCAATCGAGTTGGCAACGGGAGTGCTCGTTGAAAACCCAAATGACCATGTAGCGTATTACTTGCGAGCAAGCGCTCGTGTCGAGCTTGGGATTGCCAATCGAGACGCCGCACTCGTTCGACAGGGCATTGCAGACACGCGCGAGGCAATCCGACTCAAGCCTGCCGACAACTTGAACTACTTCCTGCCGTATTTGTACGGCATGACGAATCTCGCGAGCCTAGAAAACAAGAAGGCTCACGCTGAAGTCGCTGTAAAGATTGCGGATCAGTTAATTAGTCAGCCGACCTTAAAGGGCGAAGATCGCGCTAATGCTTTGTATCAACGAGCTCTCGCACACTCGGCAACACAAGACAACCTCAAGGCTGTGCAAGACTTTCAAGCAGCTGTGAAGATCTCCTCGCAACACCTCGGTGCGAGAATCGGCCTTGCCGACACGCTCGCCGCCATCGGTCAAAACGATGCCGCATTGGCGGCCTATGACGAGACCGTCAAATCGTTTCCCAATATGGCTCTGGTCTACAACAACCGCGGAATGTTTCAGCAGGGCCAGGGACGCTTTGGAGAGGCGGTGATTGATTTCACGAAAGCACTTGAACTCGATCCGCAGTTCTTAGTCGCTCTCACTAATCGTGGTTTTACGCTGATGAACATGGGCCAATTTGAGGAGGCCGAAAATGACTTTTCTGAATCCCTGAAAATCAATGCCGCACAACCAATGGTCATCAGCTTGAGGGCAGGCAGTAAACTCTCACGGGGCGATCTCGATGGTGCCATCAAAGATTACAACGATGTCTTGAAGTGGGACACGAAGAACGCTGTTGGTCACGCGGAACTTGGCTTCGCTCTTTTCTTCGCAAGCAAGATGCCAGAGGCGCTTGCGGCCTTCGATAAAGCCTATGAACTGGACCCGAATCTTCGATTCATGATTCCGTGGCGCTACTTGACGATGCTTCACCTCAATCAAAAGGCGCAGGCCGATACCAAGCTCGCAGCGGATATTGCGATCCCGGCTCCGAAACGACAGTGGGGAGATGCTCTGTTGGTATATCTCGCAGATAAGCAAACGGAGGCTGATCTTCGCAAGGCGATCAATACGACTGATGCACGTGCGGCTGATCCGCAAACGTGTGAAGCTGAATTCTTCATTGGCCAACGCAAGCTACTCGCAGGCCAAAAGGACGTGGCCAAGACGCATTTCGAGGCCGCAATGAAGTCGAAATCGACACAGCTCTCGGCCTATCGCGGAGCTAAGTGGGCGCTGAAAAAGTAAGCGACCCAATTCGAAATGTAAGCGACGCCGAACTCTTCAAGTCGTTTGGTTTTCAGAGTAGTTACTAGCCTGTTTTTGTTAAATCGTTGTGCTGCAGAAACTCACAACGACAGGCCCTGTGAAAGGCTTCATTCGTGACGCTCAATGACAGTGATCTGATTCTCGTCACCGGAGCCACTGGGCTCGTTGGTAGTCACTTTGCAGAACAAATGCGAAAACGCGGATATCGTGTCCGTGCGCTCGTCCGCAAGCCGAGCCAATGCACCGACCTCGTGAGCTGGGGCGTTGATCTCGTCGAAGGAGATATGACCAATCGTGACTCGCTACGCCGCGCCTCCAGTGGCGTGACAGTTGTCGTACACTGTGCTGCGAAGGTTGGTGACTGGGGACCAACCGAAGCATATCGGTCAGTCAACGTCGATGGTCTGCGTGACTTACTAGAAGCGGTTGAGGCGCAAACTACCCTCAAGCGATTTGTGCATGTCAGTTCGCTGGGTGTATACCCGGCTCGAGACCATTACGGTACCGACGAATTTGAGCCAGTCAGTACGACTGGTATCGACGGTTACACGTTGACGAAGGTCGAAGCAGAGAACCTCGTTCGAGAACACATACGCGAGCGACAACTACCTGCCGTAGTTTTGCGTCCCGGATTTATCTATGGCCCGCGCGACCAGACCATTATTCCCAAAGTTCTGGCTCGACTGAAAAGCGGCGGCTTCAAGTTTCTGGGTACTGGCCAGCAACTGCTCAACAACACATACGTCGGCAATTTGGTCGAAGCGATCTTTCTGGCCATTGAGAAAGACGACGTTGTTGGCGAAGTCTTCAACATTACAGATGACCGACTCGTCTCGCGCCGTGAGTTCATTGGCACTCTTTGTGACAACGCTGGAATCCCTGTCCCCAATAAGTCCGTTCCTCTGCCAGTCGCTAAAACGCTCGCCAATTTGATGGAGGGGCTGTATCGACTACTGGGTAAGCAAGAAGCACCGCTTCTTTCCAGTGCTCGTATCAAGTTCCTCGGACTGAATCTGGATTACTCGATCGACAAAGCGCGCAGAATTCTCGGCTACACGCCATCAACGGACTTCACGGACGCCATGCGAACCACTGTTAGTTGGTGCCGTGATGTCGGTTTGCTTTAACGCTCGGCAATTCTGAATCAGTCCACATACACAAACTCGTTTGTGTTCAGCAACATTCTGCAAAGCTGAGCAAGCCCGCGTGATTGAACCAGCCTCACTGCGGTTGCCAATTCGTTCGCGGATGCGCGACGACCAAAAGTGAGTTCAAATGCTCGATTCACTTGCTGCGTCGGCTCATTGCCGGTCTCAGCGTTCAATCGCTCAGACAAGTACTCACTTTGCTTCAGCATGAAGTCATTGTTGAGTAGCGTGAGCGATTGCAGTGCGGTTGTCGTCACGTTGCGGGCGGGGACCAAGTTCGCCGGACTGGGGCAATCGAGCGTTGTGAGAAACTGATGCGTGGTTGTGCGAACGACGAATCGGTAGACACTGCGTCGCCACAGGTCCGGCGAATCGGGCGTGATATATCGATAGACCGGTGCGTATTCTTCTTGGTACTGGAAGTCGCGATAGCCGGGGCCAAACTGCGTCTTATTGAGCTTGCCGCTGACGGCGAGGACCGCATCTCGCAAAGATTCGGCATCGAGCCGACGTGGATTCATTCGCCAAACCAGCCGATTGTTGGCATCAATCGCACGAGCGTGATCCATACCACGACCAGCAGAGGTCAGGCTTTCTGTGACCGCAGTCGAACCGCTTTGCGATACGGAAGCGGAGTCGGAAAGCTGACGATACGCGGCACTCGTGCAGATCACTCGATGCATTGCCTTGAGCGACCATTTTTGAACGAGCAGTTCATCTGCGAGCCAATCGAGTAACTCCGGATGTGATGGCTGACTTCCACCGAGACCAAAGTCACTGGGTGTTTCAACGAGTCCTGCACCAAAGTGATAATGCCACAGTCGATTCACGATGACTCGCCGAGTGAGTGGGTTTGCCGAGGACGTGACCCAATCGGCAAACGCTTTGCGACGTTCACCATCAGAGGCTTGCGGCGTACCAAGTTCAGGATTCAAGTCAGTCACGCATCCAAGCGATGTCGGAGCAACCTCGTCCGCCGGTTGTTCGGGGTCTCCTCGCTTCAAGATTTTCACGGGCGGCGGTGTCTCGGT
>CAIJTL010001437.1 GCA_903823545.1 uncultured Planctomycetaceae bacterium | reverse complement strand
GCGGGAAGTTCGCGGCCCAACCTGCGAAGTCATCAGCAGCACCTTCGACGAAGCGACCAGCCGCCACGTCCAAGTGGCCGAGATGGTCATCGAAAAAGCCAAACGCATGGTCGAGTACGGCCACGACGTGGTGATCTTCCTTGATTCCATCACGCGACTAGCCCGCCCGTGGAACAACGAAGTTCCGCATAGCGGCAAGATCCTCACCGGCGGCGTCGATTCCAACGCGCTGCAAAACCCGAAACGCTTCTTCGGAGCGGCTCGCAACATTGAGGACGGCGGCAGCCTGACGATCATCGCCACCGCCCTCGTCGATACCGGCAGCCGCATGGACGACGTCATCTTCGAGGAGTTCAAAGGGACCGGAAACACCGAACTCCACCTCGACCGCCGCCTCGTCGAAAAACGAGTCTGGCCCGCGATGGACGTCAACAAGTCGGGCACTCGCCGCGAAGAATTGCTGCTCAGCGAAGAAGAGCTCCGACGCATCTGGATCCTCCGCCGAGTCCTCAACGATATGAACCCCGCCGAAGCGATGGAACTCCTCACCAGCCGCATGAGAAAAACCAAGACCAACGAAGAGTTCTTGATGGGGATGAATTTGAATTAACTTCGACTGCAACTGCCTCAGCCGTCGCTTTTCAATCTTCGACAATGACCTTTTGGCGTCTAAACCGTTTGAATTCTCCAACATCTACCCATTTTGAAAACGCGATGGCTTGGACCATCTCACTCGCAACTATGCCCAACATCATCGAATCCAACTTGCTTGTCGGTAACGACCACTTCGCGATCATCGTCTCGCGATTCAACGACCTGATCACACGGCGATTGCTTGAAGGTGCTCTCGATACGTTTCGTCGGCACGGTGCCAAAGACGATCAGATCACTGTCGTTTGGGCTCCCGGTTCGTTCGAGCTCCCGCAACTTGCACAGCATCTTGCCAGCAGCAAGAAGTTCGCCGCCGTCATCGCACTGGGCGCGGTCATTCAGGGTGAAACGACTCACCACGACTACATCAATCACCAAGTCGCGGCCGGCCTGATGCATACCGCTCAAGAGACTGGAATTCCCGTTCTCTTTGGAGTATTGACTTGCGAGAACCTCGATCAAGCCCTCAATCGTGCAGGCGGCAAGGTCGGCAACAAGGGAACCGAGTGCGCACTCGCAGCCATCGAAATGGTTAACACACTGAAGCTGTTGAATTCGTCCGACATCTAGTGATTCACCAAAAAGGTAAACTGACGAAATCACCAATCACGAAATCAGACCGAGTGACGCTCGTCCGTCATTTGGCATTCCCGGAAACTTTATGACTAACTCCCGCCGTACACATGCCCGCGAAGTTGCGATGCAAATGCTTTATCAAAAGGACCTCAATCCCGATGCGTCAGTTGACCTCACCCGCAACATGATTGCCGAGGAATTGAAGGATCGCGGATTGCAAGACTTTGCCTGGACACTGTTCTGCGGCACCCTTGAATGGCGTACTCAGATCGATCGACACCTCGAAGAACTCGCCGCCAATTGGCAACTTTCTCGCATGGCCCCGACAGATCGAAACATTCTGCGATTAGGCGCTTACGAGCTTCTCCATACCGCAACGCCTCATCGAGTCGTCATCGACGAGGCGATCGAAATTGCCAAGAAGTACGGCTCAACGCAGTCCTTTCAGTTCGTCAACGGTATTCTCGATCGATTGATCCCGGCCGAAAAACGAACAACAACGGCTGCCGTTGAAGCAGCAGAATGAGCGTCAAAGACCAGCCGTCAAATCGCCTGGTTCATTTGAATCAGGCGGAGTGACGGCTTCGATCGTGGAGCGAACTCACAGTCTCGCCCCGTTGTGCGACTCCCTTGAACAAACAGCCTATCGCTTGAGATCGACAAGTTCTCCAGCCGCTTTCGTCAGCGTTCCGCTGGGCGTCCAACCGGAGATCACAAACACGCGGGTGGTAATGAGGCCGGTGAGCTTGGCCGCTCTCACGTTGCTAAGTGTCATCGACAAGCCGTTTGTGAGTGACAAAGTGCTGTCTGTTGCAGAAGTGGTACTCAGTGTGAAGTCGGCGCCGGCAGAGGCGATGACCGTGTCGATTCCCTTCCCACCGCCACCGCTGAGCAGGCCAGTGCCGCGCCAGCCACTCACGTCGAAAGAGTTCGCGCTCGTGCCACCAATGAGGTTGGCGGTGGCAATGTTGACGAGTGACATATTGAAGCCGTTCGAGATGACTAATTGAGCGTCTGACAATGTAAAGCTCGCCCCGCTAGCGGTGGCCGTCACGACGATTGTGTCTTGGCCGCCACCTCCGGTAATCGTGCCGGTCCCCAGCCAATTTGTCAGCGTAAACGTGTTGTTGTTCGCGCCGCCGGTGAGATTCGCCACTTCGATGGTGGTGAGACTCATAAGCCCTAAGCCGTCCGTTGTGAGAGACGTCGTCGAAGATTTCGTCACCAGCGACATATCGGCGTTTCGCGTGATCGACATGGTATCGGTCCCCACACCACCGGTGAGCCTTCCGGTGCCGGACCAACCGGTGATGTCGAACGAGTTGTTGCCGCTTCCACCAGTCAGCAGCGCCCGCGTGATGCTCGACAACGCTAAGGTAACTCCGTCGGAAGTTTGCAGCACAGAATTCGACAACGTGAAGTTCACGTTCTTACTCGCAACGATAGTGTCGATATTCGACGTCGAAGTTCCACCGCCTCCGTTAAAACTCCCGCCTCCAGTCCAACCAGTCACGGTGAAGGTATTTGAGTCCGCCCCGCCGGTGAGATTCGCACTTTCGATGCTGGAAAGCGTGTCGGTTCCAAGACCGGTCAATCGCACGTTCGTCAAAGTAAAGTTGACGTCCCCCACCGCAGTCATGGAGTCGATTCCGTCACCGCCGCTGAGGGTGTCATTACCATGCCCACTGACCAGCGAGTCATTTCCGTCACCACCGAATGCAAACATCGGTCTGGCGAGTATGCCTGACTCTGTGGAGTAGCTCACAGAATCGTCTCCGCCATGAGTTCGGATGCGGAACTGAGGCGTAGTTCCATATGAGTAGGAATAGCTGACATTGAATGATCCACTGACAGCAAGCGTAATATTGCCCGATGACAGGTAGCTCAACTGGATCGTGTCGCCGCTCTCTCCGCCGTGAACGTAAATCGCTTTCGGAGTCGCATACGCGCCCGTGATCGTCACCGTGTTATCTTCATTGAGCGGGTCAGAATCGACTTCGACCACCGCGTTCGTCGCATCCATTGTGGCGAGCAAATAATAGTCCGTCGTCGGGTCCGCCTGAGTCACGACCGCTCCGGGCAATTGCACTTGTGTGCCTCGTGTTGCACCAATTGTGAACGTCACCGAGTGAGAGCCGACCGTTAAGTCGGCCGCGTTATTGATCACGACGTCGCTGAGTACCGTGTCGCCGGAATTGTTGATTCGATCCGTTGATCTCAGGAAGCGGACTCCCACAGGGCTGGCCAACGCGGAAGTCAGAATCTGGTAGTTCACCGTCAGTGTTGTGTTGCCGTCTGTCGTGACCGAGTTGAGCACGATATCCGGAGTCGGCAGCGAAAGCACAACGTCGTTACCGGTTCCGCCAACGTAGCTGATTCGGTAATTCGTTCCGTCAGTTGCCGTGAAGGTGGCCCCTTCGGCCAAGCCTGCGAACGTCCCGACAACCGGATCAGTACCGTCGTTTTCAATGATCCTGAACGTGTTCAAGGACGTCGGTATGAACCCGGAAAGCCGGCTTACATTCAAGTTTCCGGCGAGCGTTACAGTGCCGTTCACGACCAGTCGATCAAACTGAGTCCCCGCCGTCAGGCCGCCCAGTTCGACATTGAGATTGCCGTTCGCACTCTGCGAGTAATTACCGTTGACCGTGAGCGTTCCCGCTAAGTTGCCGGGCGCAACCGATCCGGCTCCAGAAACAGTTCCCGCAACCGAACCGCTTCCAGCAAGCGTTCCTGCAGAGTTCACAGTGACGTTGCTCGTGATCGAACCGTTGACGCTTAACGTCCCAGCGTCGATGGTCGTCGCTCCGGTGTAGGTGTTCGCGCCAGATAAAGTCTGCTTGCCGGTGCCGATCTTGGTCAGGCCACCATTATCCCGAATCACTCCGGAGAACGTGGCGTTGGCTTCATTGTTCGTACCGACGGTTAAGGTGTTTGAACCGAGTGTCACTCGGCCCGTACCAGTGAGGGCGTCGATTGCATCGTTGGCCGCGACGTCGTAGGTCGCGTTCGTCGCAACACTCACGTCAGTGATATCGGACAACGAACCACTCACTGACAACGTTCCGGCGTTGATTGTTGTTGGACCAGTGAAGGAATTCGTTCCGGACAGGGTCTGCTTTCCAGTACCGACTTTTGTCAGGCCGCCCGTACCGCTCATTGATCCTGCAAACGTCGCGGCAGTTTCATTGTTGCTGCCGACGGTCAGCGTGTTTGCTCCGAGAGTGACGTTCCCTGATCCGGAGAGACCATCAATCGTGTCGCTCACCGCAATGTCATAGATCGAATTGTTCGCAACACTGACATCCGTCGCATCGGGCAACGAACCGCTCACAGACAGTATGCCAGCGTTGATCGTGGTTGACCCAGAATAAGTATTCGCCGCTGTCAGTGTCGCTTGCCCGTTGCCTGATTTGGTCAACGTCGTGCCGCTGAGGATACCGTTGACGGTGAGTAGGTCATTGGCCGCGAGCGGCTTGAGCGTCGCACTGGAGCCAGTCAACGTGATGTTGCTTCCCCAATTAACGCTCACTCCAGTTGCTGCCGGAATGCTGACAGATAATTCGCCGGCGAGCGACAACGGTTCGGCAATCGTCAGGCTGGCAGAAACGTTGAGTTGAGCCCCGCTGGCGACCGACGTACCTGTTGACGTTGAGCCCAATGCGGCAGCGTTGCTGATATCGAGCGTTCCGGCATTCACGTTCGTCGTGCCGGTATACGTATTGGCGTTCGAGAGGAACTGCGTACCGCCGACCACCGTCAGCGACAGCGTGCCGCTTGTGTTTTGCAACGTGCCGCCGAACGAGCCGATGCCGACGTTATGGCCGGTCGTCAGCGTGATCGCTCCGGCGACGGAGGTATCCACGATGCCGGTTCCCGACAGTGCGTCGAGCGTTTCGCTGAAGCCGTTGAGATCGAACGTCCCGTTGACGGCGACATCCGAATTGTCGTCAAACGATGAAGCATCGCTGGCGACGAACGTGCCGCTGGCCAACGTGATTGCTCCGGTTCCGACGTTGAGGCCGTTGACTCCGATCGTCGTGCTGCTGAGTGTGCTCAACGATTGATCGTTGTTGCCGCTCGACGTGTCGAGGTTCGCGACCGACATCGTCAGCGGATCGGCCGACGTGCCGATCGTTCCGCTGGCGGTAATGCTTAACGTCCCGCTGCCGCCGATCGTTACGTCGGTGCCGCTGTTAGGACTCGTGATCGCACCGGTGTTGAGTGTCAGCGTCTTGCTGTCGGCGAGCGTCAGTCCGTTGTTGAACGTGACCGCTCCGCCACGCAGCGTCAGATGAAACGCTTCGCCCCTCAGGTCAACGTTGCCGTTGTCTGAATCAGCGATGTCGATGGCTCCCGTACTTGAAGAGCGACCGATGATAACCGTCCCTGTCGAAGAGAGGTTCGCCAGTTCCAACTCTGTGAGACTGAAAGTTCCGCTCCCCGTGCCGACTCCGATCGTGTCTGTATCGTCGTCAGGTTGCAAAGTAATGCCGCTGTTTGCGGTCAACGTCGCAGCGATGTTGATGGAGCCTGCCGTGATCGTTGCCGAACCGGCGGTGACTGCTTGCGTCAACGACACGCTTTCCGCAGCAATCGTCAATGTGCCACTAGCGATGTTCGTGGAGTTTGTCTCAAAACTGACATTGTCGATTCCGCCGTCCCCATTGATGGTGAGGTTGCCGGAATAAGTTGAATCAACACCAGCCACATTCACCGTGTCGGAACCAGTTCCCGCGTTGATCGTCAGCGAACCGGTTGGATTCTGGAACGTGACCGATTCCGACAGCGTCGAGTCGATCGTCATGTTCGAGCCGCTCGCGTCGATGAGCGAGATGATCTCATCGCCGCCGTTGAAGCTAAAGATGCGATCGATGGCCGACAAGTTGTCGGTGATCGGTTCGAGACCGTTGTAGTTGATCGCACTGTTGCCGGTGACGCTGATGCTGCCGTCGTTCGCATTCGTCAGCGTGTGCGAGACAGCGGCAAACGTCCCTCCACCGGTCACAGTCAGTGAGTCGCCCGTCGCTTGCGTGCCGCCATTGTAGTTCAGCGTCTTGCCAAAATTACCCAGCGAGAAATCAACCGTCAGCGAGTCATTGCCCGCCAGCGTGTTGACGAAGATTTGCGTGCCGGTCACGGCGCTGAATGGAACCGTCACGGTGTCAGTGCCGCTGCCGGTCGCACCGGCGATGCCCGATGCACCCAGCAATCGGTTCGGATCGTGCAGGATGAACTTCGAGTTTGTCGTGTCGGACTTGATCGTCAGCGTGTCGCTCTGACCGCCGGATTGGATGTCGGTGATGACGAGGTTGCCGCTTCCGTCGAGCGTGGCTTCGGTCGTGAAGTTTTGCACGAGCAGCGTGATGTCGTTGTTGTTCGAGCCGCCGGTGTAGTCGATTACGAACCGCGTCAGCCCGACGTAGAATGCTCCGCCATCGGGGATCGAGATGCCGCCTACTTTGAACGTGCCGAGTCCCTGAACCGCGTCGGTTCCGTCGTTGCTGATGATCGTGAAGAGATCGTCATTGGCGGGGGTGAAGCCGAGCGTGATAACCAAATTTGCGTCGCTGAGCGTGACTGAACCAGTGACGTTCAACTGATCGTACTGCGAATCAACCGTCGTGCCGTTGAGTTCGATGCTCAAGTTCGAGCCGTCCGCCAGCGTGATATCGCCTGTGTTGAGAATACCCGAGCTGTTGCCTGGTACCACACTGCCGCCGTTTTGCACGCTAACGTTGTTCGCAATGTTAATCGTACCGCTACCGCCCAACTTTCCGCCGCTCTCGACGGTGACGTTCGATGTGACAGAGCCGTTGATGGCCAGCGTTCCCGCTGTGACGGTGGTGTCACCGTCGTACCCTTGCGCGGCTGTGAGCGTTACGGTCCCCGCGCCGACTTTTGTCAGACCGAATGTTCCAGCGTCATCCTCGATGACACCCGAGAGCGTGAAATTGCCGCTGCCGCCGATGCTGCTGTTGCTAGCCAGTGTGATGTTGCCGGACAGGCTCGCCGCCGTGCCACTGCTGTTGATCAACGCACCACCCGAAGCGATGCCGGTTCCGTTGAGCGCCACCGCTTCGGAGCCAATTGACTGGCCAGAGAGTTCCAAGACTGCACCGCTTGCGACGGTGGTCCCGGCGGACGTTGCGCCAAGCGCGCTCGCATTGCCGGCCGCCAACGTACCGGCATTCACGGATGTCGTTCCGTTGTAGGTGTTGGCTCCGCCGAGCGTCAGCGTGCCGGCCCCTTGCTTCACGAGTGAATTGTCGGTGAAAACCGTTCGCGGGGCCGTTTCGTGGACCAGAATGGCCATTCGTTTGACGCTGTAGCTGGCCAAGCTGTTGTTACTAAAGGTCCAATCCGGTTGACCTCCTCCTGTATTGGTGCCGATACCTAAATCGCCACCACCGCGCCAATTGTTGTAGGCCAGCAAGGTCTGGCCCGTTGTTCCAGGATCAGTGCCATCAAGGTCGTAGTTATGAATTTGGAATGACCCGTACCCCAGGTTGGTGTCGGCACTGTCATCCCCAAAGTCAAAGGAGCTATTGGCATTCGGGATATTGGTCCCGTTTCCCGGACCGTAGTTACTCGGCCAGATTTCGATGTTGCCAGTCGCCAATTCGGTCCCGGTCGTGATCGCACCGTTACCGCTCGAAGGTCGGTTCGAGAAGACGTTGAGATGGCTCACCGTCTGCTGCCACTTGAAGAGATTGCTGCCGTTGGGAATTCCGATCTTCGTGATGTCGTTGGTGAAGGCGTCCATCGAGGCGTACACGTATTCCAACGGTCCCGATCCCGTTTGCAGTTCCAGGTAGTACGCGATCCGATCGAATGGCCGAATGGTCGCCGTATTGTCGCGTGTGTAAGGGAACGGCTGGTTTCCATCGACGCCGCCACTCGGAGTCAGTTCGTAAGCCAGAACATAGCCGTAGTCGCCGTTGACACCATTGGCTTCGGCCACATTCG
>CAIJTL010001436.1 GCA_903823545.1 uncultured Planctomycetaceae bacterium | reverse complement strand
GACCGAGATGTCCTCGCCGCTGGATCGTGCGTTCGGAATATGGCATCGGAAAACCGCCTGGAGTTCACCAGACGTCGTCTAGCGATTGAAGACGCACGGGCTGGGATTGTTCGGCTGGACTTCCGGCGATGGCGGGGAGCGGCCAGTACGGCGACGCAGCATCAACAGAACAGCCGCGCGGTCAAGCGATTGGCTGAGTTGGAACTGATCGTGCCGCACACGCGAGCGGTGGAACTGACCGCGACCGGCGAGCAAGCGGCGAAGGAACTGGCCGCTGAGATGGCGAGACTCGACCAACTTCGGGAGGTGAGAGCATGACGACCGCCACCTCGCTTGAAAAACTGGCTCGCGCACTTGCTCCGAGCGACCTCACCGCCAGACCAGTTTACATCGTGTTGACGTCCGACTCGCCCCCGGAAGAGTTGACCCTGAGAGACTCTTTGGGAAGTTTTCATCCGACCTACGATGAGAACTTCAAGAACTGGCTTCAATCGCAAGGCCGATGGGCTGGGCGAGGCCCGTGCATCGTCTTGAACGACGAAGCGATCAATGCCATCTGGCCACGCGACACCGAGGAGATGGTGAGCGATATCTGCATCCATGAACTCGCCCATGTTCTGACCAGCCGAAACAACTTTGACGAGCTATCGCTGGCCGAGTCAGCGGCGATCGAACTGGCGGCGATCTACAGCATCGGCCGAGCGAACGCCGCATTCGCTGCCAATCGAGACAGCCGCGCACCATCCAGGCGAGGCCACGGTGCCGAGTTCGTCCGTGTCGTCTGCCACCTGATCGATCGCTGTCGCCAATTCGGAATCTGGTCGCAGCCCACCGCTGTTTTCGATCTGACGCAGTTCGGTTTTCGACCGACCGACGAATACTTTCGCGCCGTATCGGGTGAGTTTGGGAGTTTCCGAAACGCACCGCTCCGCGACCTAATCGACCACACACCGCCGACCGCGTTCACTGACCTTTGGCGAGCCGATGTTCGCCGACATGGATGACCGTTTTTTCTCAGGAGTTGAAAAATGTTTGATCTGAATTCTGACCAAGTGCCAATGCTCGACGACAGCCAAGCCGACACGCCCGAACTGACGCACGCCGAGCTTTGTTGGCTGTACGCTGCCATCATTCGCAAAGTCGTCGGCGGTGAAGATGTAGACCGCGAGATGCTCGCGGAAGTGATGGACGCGCTCGGCATCTCGGCCGAGCAACTCGAAGCGGACGTTGCCATCGTTCGCAGCGACGTTGACGATTCCCACCGTGAAGGAAACGCGAGCCAGTTCGATGATGGCGAAACACAACTCAAACGACTTTTCGAGCAAGCGCGGAAGTCGCTGGCGTGACCGATTCAAACCAGCCGCGAGTCGATTCCCTCGCGGCCTGTTTGCTCCGTCTCGCTCTCGCTGGTGGTCCATCCGGCGAGGCGAGGCGGGGGTTTTTCGTTCTGCGCCGATCAAAGCGCACAACGACCCTTTCCCTGTACGCGACAGGTTGAAAGAAAAACCGAAACCGCCGCTCTTCCTAAATTGGATGGGAGTGAGGGAAGCCGCCGGAGTACCTTTTGATCCCCCGGCCTACCACGCTGCTGGTGCCACGCCGGGCGATTGTAGCGGACGTGTCCTGAGTCAGACCGATGGCCCCGCGTCGATCGTACGCAATCGTAGGCGGTCGATTTTCGCTGCTGACGGTCAAGATCACGCAATTGCTGATCACGTTGCTGATCACTTCTTTGGCCGACAAGGCGAGGCATCGTTGAACCAGTTTTGGAAGTCAAACGCGATGACTTCCAGCGACATCGTCATCAACGATCACAATGCCGCCCCGCAAGCCATTCGCTTCACTCAGTCGCAGGTGTGAAGATGCTCAAGGCCGAGTCGAAAACCAGCGATCCTTTGCTCTAAGCCAG
>CAIJTL010001435.1 GCA_903823545.1 uncultured Planctomycetaceae bacterium | reverse complement strand
GTGATGCCGAATCATTGTCATGCCGTGATTCGACCGTTCGATGGCTTTGAACTCGAAGCCTTGTTGCAGCCGATGAAGAGCTTGACCGCCCGGCACATCAACGAGTCTCTGGGTGAGACCGGATCGCTATGGCAGGAAGAATCGTACGACCGAATTATTCGAGACGAAGAGCATCTCTTCCGCATTATCCAGTACGTCGGACGTAATCCGACGAACGCTGGTATCCCTTACGGACAGTGGCATCGGTGGATCAACCCCGATTGGGTCGCCGCCGGTTGGGACTTTGAAGATTTGAAAGTCCCGTAGACCGGACGCCTACGTCCGGTCGAGCCATGCGACTTCAACCAACGTTATTGAGTCCGGACGTGGGCGTCCGGACTACGAATCGCAATTGCCACTACCTCGCCGGTCGGTACATGTGCGTTGCTTGGCCGATGAATGCCTCCGCCGCCTCCATCAACGTCTCAGAAAGCGTTGGATGCGGGTGGATGCTGTCGGCGAGGTCGCGGGCGACAGCGGCGGTTTCGACGGCGAGGACTCCTTCGGAGATCAACTCTCCTGCGCCGGCTCCGACGATGCCGACGCCGAGGATGCGTTCGGTTTTGTTTTCGATAATCAGCTTCGTGAGCCCCTCGGTACGTGCGAGCGACTGAGCACGACCACTCGCGGCCCACGGGAAGCGGATCACTTTTACATCTCGATTTTGGTCCTTCGCTTCGGTCTCGGTCAGGCCGCACCAAGCGAGTTCTGGATCGGTGAAGACAACTGCCGGGATCGCGATGTTATCGAACTCCGACGGTTCGCCAACGAGTGCTTCGATGCAGACCTTCGCCTCGCGGGTCGCCTTGTGAGCGAGCATCGGTTCGCCCGCGACGTCACCGATCGCGAGGATGTTCGGATCGGAGGTGCGGCAGCAGCGGTCGATTTTGATAAAGCCCTTCTCGTCGATTTGCACTTTCGTGTTTTCGAGGCCGAGGTTTTTGCTGTTCGGGCGGCGGCCGACAGAAACGAGGACTCGATCGAACGTTTGTTTCGGCTCGACGCCCTCACCTTGCAATTCGGCGACGATACCCGCCTTCGTTGCGGTCAGGCTGAGTACTTTTGTGTTGACGTGGATTGCCTTGAACTGACCTTCCAGTCGCTTCTGCAACGGTCGCACGAGGTCACGATCGGCAGCAGCAAGGATCACTGGCAACGCTTCGACCACCGTCACTTCGCTGCCAAGCGCCGCGTAGACGCAGCTCATTTCCAGCCCGATGTAACCGCCACCGATGACCAGCAACTTCTTCGGGATGTCTTCCAGTGCGAGCGCGCCGGTCGAGTCCATCACTCGCGAATCACCAATCGCAAAGATCGGCGGCATCGCTGGCTGCGAGCCGGTCGCGACGATCGCCTTGTCGAAAGTCAGTTGTTCTACTGAACCATCGGCCTTGGTCAGGTTCAACGTGTTCGAGTTCGCGAACGTTCCACGAGCATTGACCATCGTCACGCCTCGAGCCTTCACCAGCGAATTGATCCCGCCGGTCAACTGGCTGATGACGCCATTTTTGAACGCTCGCAATTTGTCGAGTTCGATCTTCGGCTTCCCAAAGACCAACCCGTGCTCTGCCGCGTCCGCCGCTTCGTGAATCAACTTCGCAACGTGCAACAACGCTTTTGAGGGAATGCACCCGCGCTGCAAGCAGACACCGCCGGGATTCAGTTCCTCATTGACGAGGATCACTTTCTTCCCATGATCGGCCGCAGCAAACGCAGCGGGATATCCGCCCGGACCAGCTCCAATAACAACGATTTCTGCATGTTGTGACATGACACACCTTCATAACTTTGTGTCTTCGTGCCTTTGTGGTTCCATCATTTTTCACCACAAAGGCACGAAGACACAAAGGGGAACAATTCAGCAAAACAACTCAAAATACCTTCTCAAGAATCGAACCCAGAACGTCAGTCAGAATGTGATCGATCGTTTCTCGTTTTCCGAAGACCGAGATCCACAAAAGACAAGCTCCGAAGCCCAACACGAAAAACTAAAAGAGGAATGCCCACCATCCGCCTCCAATCTGAACCATTCCACCAATTCCGATTGAGGCTGCAAACAGACCAAACATTGCAACGAACACTCTTGCACACCCATAAGCGGCTTTCGGAAGTTGTCGGCCTGTTGAGTCTTCGCTGTCGGCCATGATTTGGCTCACATCGTTTCCCCAAATTCTTCCTGTAACCTCACTCAAGCCTCCGCTAGCAGGGCGAAGAAGTCGTTCAACAGGCTACCGAGTTTGGCGACGAATCGTGCACCGTCGGCTCCGTTGATGACTCGGTGGTCGTAGCTGAGGGAGAGCGGGAGCATGAGGCGTTCGACGACCGCTCCACCTTGGAGTTTCAGTTCGGTGCGGCTGCGGCTCATGCCTAGGATGGCGACTTCGGGCCAGTTGACGATCGGTGTGAAACCGGTGCCGCCAATACCACCGAGGTTGGTGATTGTGAATGTCGCGCCAGACATCTCATCGGGCTTGAGCTTCTTCTCGCGAGCACGAGCAGCGAGGTCGGCGAGGTCGGCAGCGATTTGGACGATGCTCTTCTGGTCAACGTTCTTGACGACCGGGACCAGCAAGCCGTTGGGGGTATCGACCGCACAGCCAATATTGTAGTACTGCTTGAGGACCAGCTCACCCTTGGCCGAATCGAGGCTCGCATTGACGTGCGGGAACGCCTTGAGCGCGGGAATCAGCGCCTTCATGACGATCGCAGTCATCGTCACCTTCGGCCCGTTTTTGCCGAGCGTATCACCAAACCGCTTGCGAGCATCTTCGAGTTCAGTGATATCGATCAGGTCGTGCTGAGTGACGTGTGGAATTGTCTGCCAGGCCATGCTCAGGTTTGTGGCCGAGACCTTGGCGATCTTGTTTTGAGCTTGTCGCTCGACCGGACCAAACTGGCTGAAGTCCGGCAGTGGCGGAGTGGCAATCAGTCCGCCACCAGACGCTGCTGAAGCGCGGCCTTCGAGGATGTTTTTAACATAGTCCTGAACGTCCTCTTGGGTAATTCGTCCGCCTGGGCCACTGCCATTGACCTGATAGAGATCAACTCCCAAGTCGCGTGCGAGCCGTCGAGTGGCAGGACCAGCAGGTGCGGGCGGACGATTATCAGATGCTGCGGATTGTTGAGCCGCAGCCGGCGCTGCCGCAGTGACTGCAGCTTTCGGCGATGCTGGCGGAGCTGACGTCGCAGGCTTTGATGCAGGCGCAGCAGTGGGAGCAACTGGAGCCGACGAGCTAGCAGCTTGCACTACGACGGCGGCAGCTCCGGGTTCGATGCTCAGCAGCGGTGTGCCGATTGCAACAGTTTGGCCTGCGGAGACGAGCACTTTCGCAACCGTGCCAGCGTGCGGACACTCAAGCTCAACGACCGCCTTTTCCGTCTCAAGGTCCATGACGACTTGATTCTTAGAAATGACGTCGCCTGCTTTGACTTTGATTTCGGCGATATCGACGGTCTTCACACCATCGGAAACTTCAGGCAGTTTGAATTCGATAGCCATAATGATTGAACTGCAGGGTGGGTCGAGGTACGAGACTCACCAGCACGAAAACATGGTGGGTCTCGTACCTCGACCCACCCTACTTGCTTACTACTGACCGCTCATTTTACTTACGCTTTGAGCGGTTCTACCTTTTCAGGATCAATGCCCAGATCTTTGATCGCCTTGGGTAGCTTCTTCTTGTCGAACTGACCTTGTTGAGCGAGCGCCACGAGGGTCGTGTAGGCAACGCACTCTGCGTCGATTTCAAAGTGACGTCGCAACGCTTGCCGGGTTTCGCTGCGTCCAAATCCGTCCGTTCCAAGAACGTGATATGAGCCAGGAATCCAGCTACGAATCTGATCGGGAACGAGTCGGACGTTGTCGCTGGACGCGATGAATGGTCCGGTGATTCCTTCGAGTGACGCTTCGAGATAGCTCTTCTTCGGTTTGTCGGTCGGATGCAATCGGTTCCAACGTTGATTCATGGAAGCATCGCGGCAGAGTTCGGAATAGCTCGTGATGCTCCAGACGTCGGAACCGACTCCGAATTGCTCGGCCAAAATTTGCTGAGCACGCAACACTTCGTTGAGGATTGGTCCGCTTCCGAAGAGTTGTGGTCGTTCTTTCTGCCCCTTCGAGCCGTCGACACTTTTGAAACGATACATGCCGCGAACGATGCCTTCGGTGACGTCACCAGACATCGTCGGCATCGTGTAGTCTTCGTTGTAGACGCTGAGGTAATAGAAGATCTCTTCGTGCTCGACATACATTCGCCGCATGCCGTCTTGGATAATGACAGCGAGCTCATAGCCATAAGCTGGGTCGTAAGCTTTCAGGTTCGGAACACTGGTCGCGAAGAGTTGGCTGTGACCATCTTCGTGCTGCAAGCCTTCGCCGTTGAGCGTCGTCCGGCCTGACGTGCCGCCGACCAGGAAGCCCTTCGTGCGTGAGTCGCCTGCGAGCCAAATCTGATCGCCGACTCGCTGGAACCCGAACATCGAGTAGTAAATGTAGAACGGCACCATGTGGATACCGAGATTCGAGTACGCGGTCCCGGCGGCGACGAACGACGAGATCGCACCCGCTTCGTTGATGCCCTCTTCGAGAATTTGGCCGTTCTTCGTCTCTTTGTAGTACATGAGTTGGTCAGCATCGACCGGCTCGTAAAGTTGGCCTTTGCTGGCGTAAATGCCGCACTGCCGGAAGAGACCTTCCATGCCAAAAGTTCGCGCCTCATCAGGAATGATTGGCACAATCCGTTCGCCGATCTCCTTGTCCTTAAGAAGGTTGCTCAGGATGTATGCGAATGTGAACGTCGTCGAGCCTTGCGTGGCTTTGGCAACGTAACTGAGGAACGTCTCAACTGATGGTACTTGAAGCTTTTCTGGTGTCGGCTTGCGTGCCGGAACATAACCTCCGAGTGCTGCCCGCCGTTGCGCGAGATACTGCATTTCCGGACTATCTGGCGACGGCTTGTAGAACGGCGCTTGGTCAACCTGATCGTCTGGAATCGGAATCCCAAAGCGTGAGCGGAACTCACGCAATTCCTGTTCGTTCGCCTTCTTGACGTTATGAGCGACGTTACGTCCCTCACCCGCTTCGCCGAGACCGTAACCCTTAATAGTCTTAGCCAGAATGACTGTTGGTGAGCCCTTGTGGTCAACCGCCGCTTGATATGCGGTGAAAACCTTCTCCGGGTCATGTCCACCGCGCTTCAGCTTTTGCAACTGCTCGTCAGAAAGGTGTTCGACAAGTTTCGCAACTTTCGGATTCGCCGCGAAGAAGTGCTCGCGGATGTACGAACCGGGTTCAACGACGTACTTCTGGTACTGGCCGTCAACGACCTCACCCATGCGTCGAACGAGATCACCGTCAACATCATCTTCGAGAATCGGATCCCAGTCGCCGCCCCACACAACCTTGATGCAGTGCCAACCGGCTCCGCGAAACGCTCCTTCAAGCTCTTGTATGATCTTGCCGTTCCCACGCACCGGCCCATCGAGCCGTTGCAGGTTGCAGTTCACCACGAACACGAGATTGTCGAGATTTTCACGCGAGGCCAACGTGAGCGCACCGAGCGTTTCTGGCTCATCGACTTCGCCATCGCCAACGAAGCACCAGACCTTTGACTTCGACGTATCGAGCAGGCCGCGATGTTCAAGATACCTCAAGAAACGCGCCTGATAGATGGCGGTGATCGGACCAAGCCCCATCGACACCGTTGGAAACTGCCAAAATTCAGGCATCAGCCAAGGATGTGGATACGACGAAAGCCCTTCGCCCGCCGGAAGCTCCTGGCGGAAGTGCTCCAAGTGACTTTCGGTCAATCGCCCTTCAAGAAACGCTCGGGCGTAAACTCCCGGCGATGAGTGACCTTGAAAATAGACCAAGTCGCCCGTGTGTTGATCGTTACGAGCATGAAAGAAGTGATTGAATCCAATTTCATAAAGCGTCGCACACGAGGCATACGTCGAAATGTGACCGCCGATTCCCACATTGTGTCGGTTGGCTCGAACGACCATCGCCATTGCGTTCCAGCGAATGATCGACTTAATGCGTCGTTCGATTTCGCGATTGCCTGGAAATCGTGGCTGTTGGTCCGGCGTAATTGTGTTGATGTAGGGCGTGTTGGCCGTGAATGGCAACGTCACACCACGCACGTAAGCTCGCTCCTGCAAGCTGGATAACAACTGCTGGACTCCGGCTTTGCCGTAGCGGTGCAGTAAGTCGTCGAACGACTCAAACCATTCATCCATCTCACCAGGAAGGAGTGCGGCCACCGCGGGCGCGTCTTGCGTCATCGTGTCGTCTCTCTCAGTCTGCGAGTTCTTAACGGAAACCAGTTGATCGGCTAGAAGCGCCAGCCAACCACATCTTTGCGGCCAAAAATTGAGGCCGGATTATGGCGATCCTTTGGAAGTCGGGCAACCCGCGAATGAACAACGCACAAGCGTTGGCTGATGTTTTCAAATTTACGCCGATGATTCAGAGCTGTCCGGCTAACGCTTTTTCGGTCGTTTGAATATCAAGTATGTTAAAGGATTACGTCGAATAATGAGCGCGCACGATTTGAACTCGGTACGCGACAATCTTTCGCCGCCCCCAAATTTCGCTGGGCGGCGGAGGTTGCATTATGCACGCTGGGACACTCGTGTTTGCGCAGCTCATGGAGTTTCTTCCGAGGCACGAATTCAATTCGTGTTTACGGCGTTGCGGTGGAGATCGGCGGCTGCGAGGCTTCTCGTGCCGAGATCAGTTTTTGTGTTTGGCCTTTGCTCAGCTCACGTTTCGCGAGAGCTTGCGGGACATCGAGACCTGTCTGCGAGCGGTTCGGACCAAGCTCTATCACGCGGGCTTTCGCGGTCGCATTTCGCGGAGCACGTTGGCCGATGCCAACCGCGAACACGACTGGCAGATCTATGCCGACTTCACGCAGGTGCTGATCACACGCGCTCGCGAGTTGTACGCGCACGACACGCTGGCCGTGGCGTTGGAGCAGACGGTTTATGCCTTGGACTCGACCACGATCGATCTGTGCTTGAGTCTGTTTCCGTGGGCGCGGTTCCGTCGTCGCAAAGCAGCGGTGAAGCTGCACACGCTGTTGGACTTGCGGGGCAATATCCCCTGTTTTGTGCGGATTACTCACGG
>CAIJTL010001434.1 GCA_903823545.1 uncultured Planctomycetaceae bacterium | reverse complement strand
TCGCCGATCACCAATTTACATCGCGCGGTGATTCGCCTTGGGTTTCAAGAATGCAAGTTCCTCATCATGGCCTCGAGCGCGGCAGGCTTGATGAATCGAATCTCGATGGAGCATGAGTCGGTTCGGGTAGACCTGTGGCGACACTCATTTTACACCGCGTTGCTTTCGATCCATTTGAATCGAATATTTCATCTCGGGTTTCAGGGCGAGGAATTCACGGCAGGACTATTACACGATTTCGGTCGCACGTTGCTCGCGATCGCCGTTCCCGATCGTTTTCACAAGATCGATCCGATGGAGTTCGATGAATCGTCGGCCATTCAAGAGTATGAGCAATCTGTGATCGGTACAGACCATTGCCAGATCGGCGCTTGGTATGCCCTGCAACAACAATTACCGTCGCCATTACCTGAATTGATCTTGTGTCATCACAGACCAGATTTGGCACGCGAGGGGCGGTGCTTAACCGCACTCGTTGCGGTCGCCGATCATGTGGCGAACCACTTGCATTTGTTTGGAACCTCCGAGGGATATCTTCCTTCGTCGAACCCCTACTGGCCAATCCTTGCAGAGTTCGCTGACTCTTGTTTTGAGAGACGCTTCAAGGAGGCCGTACCGGTCTCTATGCAAAACACACAGCGAGACGTGGCGGTGCTTTTAAATGTTTAGCGGCAGTTTCAAAATTGGCTTACTAGCCTGAATCGCGAGCGAAGTCATCGGGAATTCACGCGTGGAATCGCCCTCTCCCACGCTTCGGATTAGTTTTGAAGTCGCTTCAAATCCATTATCTGATTCCATCGCATTCATTTCACATTCAACCTACACGAACATTTTGGGCGGTAATCGGGAACCAGAAGATGTCTGTTGATTGGTCTGGGATTGTTCGTGAGGCGTTACAGACTCGTCCTCCATTGGACTTGCCGAGGCGATTAAAGCTTCCGGTATTGCCCCAGTCCGTCGTCGAGTTCACGGCAATCTCGGAGAAGCCAGATGTTGGACCTCAGGAGTTGGCCGCGCCCATCGAAGCTGATTCCGCGCTGACCTCAGAATTGTTGAGACAAGTTAACTCCGTGGGCACTGGCCTGCGACAACGCGTCTCTTCAGTGGCACAAGCCATCAATCTGTTCGGGCCTCGTCGCACAAAAACATTGGTTTGGACCTGTGCTTTGCAGACGGCAACGGCAGGAATCCGGTCACAACTGATCAACGCCACGCAGTTCCAAAAAGAGAACCGCATGCGAGCAATCTTCGCACGTGAGACGGCGAAAGAAACGGCAATGGATGTCGAAACTGCTTATACGGCGGGATTGCTACAAGACTTTTTACTTCCATTGCTGACCGACGCATTTCACAAAGAATACGAACGCCTGTTTCAACAAGACCGAGACCTCGTTGAAAAGGAACGCGAAAATTTCGGTTGGGATCACGCGCAACTTGCCGCCGGATTGATGTTCGATTGGGGATTTCCCGATGAGCTGATTGCTGCGGTCCTCCTACATCACTCACCCGATCGAATAACGATGGATGAAAATTTGCGTCATTCGTCCGTCAGTGCATCAATCGCGGCAGCGGCACTTCCAGAGAGCCTCGTCCAATCACCGCAAGGATTCGAGACGCTCCTTTTCCTGCAAGATACGTTATCCGACTTTCGGTTCCTCGAAGTGGCCAACTTGGTTGACGAGGAATTTGCTGGAGTGACCGGACAACGAGGCCAAGAGACGACGCTCTGCGAGCGATTGGGGAACTTGGCCATTGAGCATTTGGAACAACGTCGTATCGACCGAGTACATCGTCATCGCCAGCTTGGAAACTACACGTTGGAGGATCAAATCGGCGAAGGTGGTATGGGGATCGTTTATCGAGCGAGACATTGCATGCTCAAACGCCCCGCTTCGATCAAATTGTTGCATTCAATGAAACTTGGTCCCGATTCACTCGCTCGATTTGAAAGTGAAGTGCAACTTACTTGCCAACTGACGAGCCCAAATACTGTGGCTGTTTATGACTACGGAGTGACGTCCGAAGGTTTGTTCTATTATGCGATGGAGTATCTCGACGGCATCAATTTAGGACATCTGATTCAGGATTATGGCCCTCAAGCTCCTGGGCGTGTGATTCACATTTTGCAACAAGCCTGTAGCTCTTTGGCGGAAGCACATGCGACAGGATTAATCCATCGTGACTTAAAGCCAGACAACATGATGCTGTGCTGCCGAGGCGGAATTCCGGACATGCTCAAGGTGTTGGATTTTGGCTTAGCTCGCGTGATCTCATCTCATCCTGAACGAGACCATATTCCCATCGGAATCAGCGGCACGCCTCTGTATATGGCTCCAGAAGCCATTACGTCGCCGCAGTCAATTGATGCTCAGAGTGACCTGTATTCCATTGGCGCCGCTGCGTATTTCTTGCTCACTGGCCTGCCCGTATTCGATGGCGAAACGGTTTCGGAAATCCTACGGCAACACATCAGCGCTGATCCCGAATCTCCGTCACAACGCTTGGGCATCGCAATCGACGCCGAATTGGAAGCGATCGTCATGCAATGCCTCGCGAAGAACCCTGACGATCGTCCCAAGAGTGCTCAAGAACTCAGCCGGATGCTGAATCGTTGTGGAGCGGCAAAGTCTTGGGGAAGCGAAGAGGCCGCAGATTGGTGGGTAAGGAGAGAAGCATTTATGCAAACGAACGCTCCGACGTTACCAGGTGCATTGGAGCCCACTCGAATGATCGGGGTATAGTCTCTTTCAGGCTACGATTCACGATCGACGTCATCACCGTGCGCAGATTCTTTTCAATGAAACGATCCCTCATCGTCATTGTTAACATCACGTTCTCCGCCTACGCGGCACGTCGAGTTAAGCATTCGGCTAAGGAGTCACTATTCCGCACCCACATCCCAGCCCTGTCATACGCATCCCAAGAAATAACTGCGCGGTGACACGTACCAAGACATCCGAAGTCTTTGAGACTTCGGATGTCTGTTGAGCGAGATTGTTTCTTGGGATGCGTATCAGAAATGCCCCTGATCCGTGTTTCATCCGTGGCCGAAAAGTGTCTGGAATCTGGCCACGGACGAAACAGAGAGTGAACTCGGATTAGGGGGATCACTGGGAAGAGGTTGCGATGGAATTCTCCGCTCTCAGCCTTTACTTCACGTAGATGAATTCATTCGCCGCTAGCACGACATGACACAACGTGCTCCAAGAGATCAATCGGCGTTTGGCAACGTCTTGTTCGGTCGATGCTTGTTCGACATTCCTTAACAACGCGCGGTCAGCTTCGAGTTCTGTATTCGAAGCTTCGCGGCCGTAAGCGAACTCGTATATCCGTTTGAGTCTCTGTTGGTCGTTGCCATCTTCCGCAACCAGTCGTGCTGCGAAATCGGATGCTGACTGCATAACGAAGTCGCTGTTGAGCATCATCAGGGCTTGGGGGGCGACAGTCGTTGTGGCTCGATTGCTGTTGGGGACGGCGGGGTCGGGGAAGTCGAGCAACTGAAATAGATCGAATACGTTGTTGCGAATCACCGGCAGATACAACGAACGGCGGCGGCTGGAGTAGTCAGTCAGGTCGATCGAAGTGTGATCGAACAAGTAGCCTCGGTTCTTTACCTTCAACAACGTGCCGCCAACCGTCGAATCCAGTTGACCGCTGACGGACAGCATCGCGTCGCGAACTTCTTCCGCATCGAGTCGTCGGAGATTCGCACGTCCGAGAAGTCTGTTTTCTGGATCGCGTGCTGCGAGGTCTGCGGACGGCGAACTGCTCTGCTGATAAGTGCTCGAATTCAAGAGCAGCCGATGCAGCGACTTCACCGACCAGCCATCGGCAACGAATCGCCTCGCGAGCCAATCGAGTAGTTCTGGATGCGAAGGTGCTTCGCCGAGCAAGCCGAAGTTATCCGTTGTGCGAACCAATCCGCTTCCAAAATGCCAACGCCAGACGCGATTGACGAAGACTCGCGCGGTCAGCGGATGTTGCGGATCGACCAGCCAAGCGGCGAGTTCTCGGCGACCACTTTCTTTGTCTGCGAGTTTCGGAACTTGCGGACCGCGCACGACCGGTGGCATTCGACGCGGGACAACGTCACCCAACTTCAGCGGGTTGCCACGCAGATGAATGGCGACGTCGATGATCTTGTCTTCGGTGACTCCGATTGCTGACGGTAGTTCGGGAGGATTCTTTTCCAGCGCCGCGAATTCGTCGCGCAGCTTCTTGAGTTCGGCCTTTGTTGCGTCTGGATAAAGCGACTCCAACTTCTCTGGCGGTTTCTCAGTCCCATCGGCAGCGAGTTTTTCTTTCGCCAGTTTGTCTGCCGTTGCCACAAACATTTCGATGGCCGATTTCTTCGCTGCGAGCTGCTTGTCGTACTCCGCTTGCATCGCAGTCGCGGCGGCTGACGGCAGCAGGTTCTCATGCCACTTCGCCACCTTTGTGTATTGATCCATCGTCTGAGTACTTTTGAAGATTCCCGCCAAGCCGTAGTAATCGGCAGTCGAAATCGGATCAAACTTGTGGTCGTGGCAGCGAGCACAACCGAGCGTTAGTCCAAGGAAGACTCGACCGAAGGTGTCGATTTGCTCGTCAACGATGTCCATCCGCATTTTGGCTTCGTCGGTCTCGGCGAGGACTTTCGGGCCGATGCCGAGGAAGCCGGTCGCAATCAATTGCTCATGTCGCTGAGCTTCATCCGCTGCGGGAAGCAGATCGCCGACAAGTTGCTCCAGAACGAACCGATCAAACGGCTTGTCTCGATTGAACGCCGCGACGACATAATCTCGATATCGCCAGGCGTTGCCGTGAGCGATGTTCTCATCGAGCCCATTCGAGTCCGCATAGCGTGCGACATCGAGCCAGTGTCGTCCCCATTTTTCGCCATAGGCCGTTGATTCCAAGAGGCGGTCAACAAGCCTCGCGAACGCGTCGGAGCGATCGTCAGCGAGGAACGTTGCGACTTCGTCCGGCGTGGGCGGCAGCCCAGTGAGATCGAAAGTAACTCGTCGAATGAGCGTTCGCTTGTCGGCTCTCGCAGATGGCGACATGCCGTTTGCTTCGAGTTTTGCCAACACGAACCGATCAACCTCGGCTTGCGGCCAAGCAGAGTTCTTCACGTGCGGCACGCTCGGATTTGCTGGCGGCTGAAACGTCCAATGATTCGGGTCACGAGTTCGC
>CAIJTL010001433.1 GCA_903823545.1 uncultured Planctomycetaceae bacterium | reverse complement strand
TTCTTCGCGCTCTTGTCGCTGTTGAACGAAACCGAAGCGAGAAAGTCGATCAAGATTCGGCACCCCGAAGTTCTCGCGCACGGAGTGTCTCAGCACGAGACCTTGATGCTTACGATCTTCTGTCAGCAGACCAATTCCAGCGGCGATCGCCTCGCGCGGTGAGCGAATCGATAGCAATTTTCCGTCGAGTCGAATGTCGCCCGATTCACGTCGGTCTGCGCCGAACAAAAGTCTCACCACTTCCGTTCTCCCCGCGCCGACGAGGCCCGTCAGTGCGAGTATCTCGCCGCGACGAACAGTGAAGGAGACATCTCGAACCGCGCGACCGGACCGCAACCCCGTGACCTCTAATCGGACAGGACCAATGGTTGTGGTGCGACGGGGGAACTCGTCTTTCAATTCACGACCGACCATCAGTTCGATCATGTTGTTGCGAGTCATCTCGCTCAACGGTCGTTCGCCCACATTGGCTCCGTCTCGCAAAACGGTGACTCGATCGGCGATCTTGAAGATCTCGTCGAGTCGATGACTGATATAGATGACGCCGATCCCATGCTTCTTCAGATCTCGAATAATGTCGAAGAGTCGTTCGACTTCATGCGAAGTGAGGGCCGCGCTCGGCTCGTCCATCACGATGATCCGTGCTTCAAACGCCAGTGCTTTCGCAATTTCCACAAGCTGCTGTTGTGCTGTCGATAGCTGGCGGCAGGGAACATCGAGATCAATCTCGACACCGAGTCGCTGAAACAATTCCGTCGCACGTCGGCGTTCTTGGGCTCGCGAGACGAAGCCGACACGAGTCACTTCTTGGCCCAAAAAAATGTTCTCGCACGCGGTTAAGCCGGGAACGAGATTTAATTCTTGGTAGATGACGGCGACACCCGCTCGCCGCGATTCTTGCGGAGTTTGAAAGACGGCTTCTCGGCCATTGACTGCGATCATCCCCGCATCCGCAGGATGAGCGCCGCCGAGCACTTTCATCAACGTACTCTTTCCCGCGCCGTTCTCGCCAAGCAACGCGAGGACTTCGCCGGACTGAAGCGTAAGGCTCACTCCACGCAACGCCTGCACGCCGGGAAACGACTTCACGATTTCACGCATTTCCAACAGCGGCGTTGTCATCGTTTCCTTTTCGTGGCGTGGCCGTGCTTTGCGTGAAAGGTAGTTGATGCACGCTTAGGGCGCGGAGCTAGAACAGTTCGTAGTTACCGCCTTGACGCGGTTCTCGCATACGACACCGCCTGAAGGCGGAACTACAAACCACTCATGCGTTGTGCTCTTACTTCAACTCTGGATCAGCCTCTGCATCTGCTTTGCGATACAAGCTAGTCGGGATCAGCATTTGGGCTGGCAGCTCTTCGCCCTTTGAATGTCGAATGATGGCATCGACGATTTGGACTCCCATCTTGTCAGGAAACTGAATGGGGTCGGCGTAAATCTTGCCGTCTTTGATGGCCTGTTTCCCTTCAGGTTGCCCGTCAAAACCGATGATTTGGACTTGTTGGGTTTTGTTTGCTTTTTCCAAAGCGGCTCGCGCGCCGAGTGCTGCTGGATCGTTGATGGCGAAGATGCCTCTCAGGTCAGGATGAGCTTGCAGTGAATCTTCCGCCGCTTTGTAACCCATGTCTTTTGCGCCGCCGCTTTCGAGTTCCGTAACGATCTCTATCTTTGCCGTGCTCGCGGAATTGTGAGCTTCAATCACTTCAGTGAAGCCTTTGACTCGCAACAAGCAAGACTCCGCTTGTTTGAAGTGCAGCACGGCGACTTTTCCTCCCGCTTCACCGAGAGCTTCGATCATTGCTTGTCCCGCTTCTTTTCCGCCGCCGTAATTGTCGGTCGCAATCTGCGTCGCAATTTTCACTCCCGGTTCGTTGCACGGAATATCGACCGTAAAGACCGGAATGCCTGCCTCGTTCGCTTCTTGGATCACTGGAATGATCGACTTAGAGTCACACGGGCTAAGCACAATCGCGCTCACCTTCTTGACGATGAAGTCCTTGATCTGATTGCTTTGCTTGGCAACATCCTTGTCGCCGCTGACGACGATCGTGTCGTAACCTCGCTTCGCTCCTTCGGCGGTGATGTTGTCGCCGATGACTTTGAAGAACGGGTTATCGAGCGTCAGCAATGAAACGCCGATCGTTTGCTTCGGACCGGATGGTTTCTCAGAAGTATCAACGGGTTTCTTTTCTTCTGGCTTGGCGCACCCGATCAATGAGCCGACGAGACACACGAAAATGGCAAGCAAAGATTGTTTCATACGAATCGCAGTCCATGAAAAAGAGGACGAGTTCCAAGTTCGGAGCGATTCTACACCTCACGAGTATCGCGGCAACCGAGCGACTTTAGGAGACGCGGTTCCTCCTTGATCTGCTAAAGTCCCGATCAAAGTTACTCCCGCTCGTGTTTTCGAGAGAATCAAAGTGACAAGCGAAATCTCTGGCGACTCAGCGCCGTCTTCTCCATCGTTGCCCCCAAAGCAAATCTTTCGCGGGCTCA
>CAIJTL010001432.1 GCA_903823545.1 uncultured Planctomycetaceae bacterium | reverse complement strand
CGATCTCGAATTCACGAACGGCGAAGAGCCATTGGGTGTAAGGCGAGTGTGCAGCGGCAGCAGTCTTGCCGACGGCGCTTTGAGGCTCAAGTCTCATTGACCGTTCGTGGATTATTTCGATCTCTTCTGCAGGTACGCGTCGGCCATGAGTTCTCCGAGCATCAGCGTGCCTTTCGTGCCGAAGTGCAGGCGGGCGTGAGGGAGGTCGGAGGTCTTGATGATCGTCAGGCGCGGGTCGGTGCGGGCGAGGTCGTTGAGGGCGGTGTTGACCGAGTCCATGTTGCGCCACGGGGCGTTCTTGTGTTGCTCGGTGATGAACCAGGCGAGGTCGGGTTGCTTGAGGTCGGCTCGCGTTTGGTCGATCAGTTGCTTCATCCACTTCGCGTTGTTGTTGGCGTAGTGACCGAAGTAGGTGTCGTTCTCGCCGGTGTGCCAGAAGATGCCTTCGAGGCTGCAATCATGGCCTTGCTGCTTGAGGTCGTCCTGAGCCGCGCGGATAAACCTGATGAGCTTCGGATAGAGGTTGCGATGCGACTCATTCGAGCCGTTCGGAAACCAATCGGGGCCTTGTGCTCCGCTGTGCGTGAACTTGATGACGGCCACTGCTTCGTTGTCTGTGAGTGATTTTCTGAGTTTCGCGCCGAAGCTCAGTTCGGGACCGAAGTTGCCGAGATCACTCTCCGGGCCGAGCGGCTGCCAACCGTGTGATGACTGCACTCCGCCACCGATCGAGTACCGAAATGCGACGTTGCCTTGATCGTTCTCCAGTGACTCGAAGCCGGGTTGCTGAGCGATCTCAGAGACGAATGCATCTTCGCCTTCCATGTTGCGCTGACCGGCGAGCACGAACAGTTTTACTCGGGCCGACTTCGCGATCGGCAGTCCGTCTTTGAAGCTGCGGTCGGTCGCGGGCGGCAGCTTGCCGATGTCGCGCAGGTACGCGGCCGCGAACGCTTCGCCCATCTGAAGCTGCCCCTGAGTGCCGAAGTGATAATGAGGCTGCCCGCTCCCCATGACCTCGAACGCGAGATGCGACGTCGGCACCCAACACTGCTTCCGATCGGCCTTCAAGACTTGCTCTTGTTGCTGTCGCAGGACACCGAGGTTCTCGCGGTGATCCATGCCCCAAATGCCTTTCTCGCTGACTTCGGCGATGTACCACTTCAGCTCGGGAGCATTGAGGTCCGCTCGAAGCCGCGCGATGAGCGTCGTCAGTCCGTCGGAGTATTGCTTGTAGAGCTTGCGGTCGAGCATGTCGTTCTCGCCCTGATGCCACATGACCGCTTCGAGTTGATATCGAATACCGCGCTTCTCCAAATCTTCGAGCGACTCGCGAATGAGCTTCAGCGTGCGCGGATAAAGCTTCTGTCCTTTGTCAGGAGCATCGGGGTTCCAATCGAACGCGACCGTCGTGCCACCGACTGCCGACTTGATGATCGCGATGGGGAAATCCGCCTTCTGCTTCACTCGTCTTGCGAACGTCACTTCGGGGCCGAACGAACGCAGTGGCTTCAGCGGCACCCAACCTTTCGATGCCTCATCGCCATTGCCGAGGATGTACGAGTAAAGGACATCGCTCTGAGGCTCGCCCGCCCCTTTGAAATTCAGGTAGTCATCAATGCGATCCGCATGCGCGTCGGCTCCCACCATGTTGGATTGCCCGGCAAAGAGGAACACGCGAGTGACCTCGTCGGCGATAGCGGGACCATTGATTAAGGAGGCCAACGCCAAGGCGGTCACGATTACTTTGCGAAAAGACAGAATCAGGGTGTTCGTCATGCGGTGTGCCATTAGGAGTGATTTTCGTTGTTGATGTCCTTCGGCGAACTGAAGTCTATTGCCTCTATCTTCGCCATTTCGAGTGCTGGCGAGCGCTTTGGGACTTACTGTCGCGTACGAAACTCGGACGGTGTCATACCGGTGGCGGAGCGGAAGGCGCGGGTGAAGGCGCTGTGGTCATAGAAGCCGCAGGCATGAGCGATCTCAGCCACGGATTGGTCGGGATCACGCAGCATTCGCGATGCGGCGGCGATTCGTGACTTGGTGATGAATTGGCTCGGTGTAAGGCCGAAGAGCCGTTTGGTCAGGCGAGCCATTCGTTGCGGCGAAAGTTTTGAGCGGCGCGCGAGCCACGCGGGAGTCACTTCCGACGAAAGGGTTTGCTCGAAGTCTTCGAGCGCTCGTGCGAAGTCCTTCGGAATTTCGTGCGGTTCGACCGGGACGCGGATGTCGCGCGAGAAGCCGATCAGACCGACAACGGTGCTGTTGCCATTGTGAATCGGCAACTTCGTCGTCAAGCACCAGACTGGATCGTGCGGTCGATGCCATTGCATTTCGAGATGGTCAACTAGCGGTCGCCCTGTCTGTAGAACTTTTTCATCTTGCTCGGTCGGAATCCGACCGAAGTCGCCGGGGCAGATATCACGCGGGCATTTGCCAATGACCTGCGACTTACTCTTCAACCCATGCCGTTCCACCAGCGACTCGTTCACGGCCACGTATCGTCCAGCCGAGTCCTTGACGAAGAAGGCGACGTCCGGAGAACGATCGAAGAGCCTTTCCAGCAACGCAACTTCCACCTGCGAGACGTGACGATGCATGGCTGATTCAGGATTTGTTGTGCGCGGATTCACGGTTCGATGCGTTTCTGGGCCAAGAGAGAGGCGGTCGCGAAAGCTACACTCGAATCGTATGGTCGATCCTTCAATCGGAGAAATCACATGAGACACTGCTTTGCCATTTTCTGTCTGGTCTTTCTTGCGGGAGCGAATCTGGCCCATGCAGCAGATCCGCCCAAAGTTGCCGGGCGTCAGACCAAGACCGTCGAAGGCTGGACGCTGCTCATCAGCGATGAATTGCTAGACAAGCAAAAGGCCGCGACCGGACGAGCGGTGGAATTGTTGACGCTGCAGCTTCAAGAGATCGACCGAGTGGTGCCTGCGAAGGCTGTTGTCGAACTGCGGAAGGTGCCGCTGTGGTTCTCTCCCGAATACCCCGGCGTTCAACCGCGTGCTGAGTATCACCCGGGCGTTGGCTGGTTGCGCGACAACAAACGCGATCCCGCGATGGCGAAGGCTGTCGAATTCACGGACATCAAAGACTTCGAGCGTGAAACCAAGCGGATGCCCAACTTCACGCTTCATGAACTGGCTCATGCGTATCACGACCGAGTGCTCCCCAAAGGCTTTGGCAACGAAGAGATCAAAGCGGCTTTCGAGAAGGCCAAAGCGAAGGGCTTGTATGAGAGCGTCGAGCAGCGTTTCGGCGACGGTCGCTCGAAAATCGTGCGTGCCTATGCCATGACAACTCCGATGGAGTACTTCGCCGAATGCACCGAAGCGTTCTTCTCGACGAACGACTTCTTCCCATTCACTCGCGAGCAACTGGCCAAGCACGATCCCGAGATGTTCGCTCTGTTGAAGACGTTGTGGGGCGAGACTGCTGAATCATCAAAGCCGGTGAAGGTCTTCATTCTCGCCGGGCAGTCCAACATGGAAGGGCAAGGCTTCATCGCCGCCGACCCGAAGCGAAACGGCGGAAAGGGCTCGCTGGAGTATCTCGTGAAGGATGCCGCGACGGCGAAGCGGTTCTCGCATCTTGTGGATGAGTCGGGCCAATGGCGGACTCGCGACGATGTGTGGATTTCGTATCTCGATCGGACTGGTCCGCTGACGGTTGGTTACGGCGCGCGGAAGGAACTCATCGGACCAGAGTTGGGCTTTGGCTGGATCATGGGAGACACGCTCACCGAGCCAGTGCTACTCATCAAATGCGCTTGGGGCGGCAAGAGTCTGGCCGTGGACTTCCGACCGCCGAGCGCTGGCAAGATTCCGTATTCGTTGGGTGAAAAGAACGACGCAGAGATCGCTCAAGACCCGAACATCGTCGGCAAGTATTACCGCGAGACAGTGACGCTCACGAAGGCCGCTCTGGCCAACGTCAAAGACCTCGTCCCTGGTTCCGAGGGCCGCTATGTCATCGCTGGGTTCGGTTGGCATCAAGGTTGGAACGATCGCATCAACGACAAATTCAATGGTGAGTACGAAGAGAATATGTCTCACTTCATTCGAGACGTTCGCAAAGAATTCGGCGTGCCCGCGATGCCCTTCGTCATCGCCGAAACTGGCATGACGGGCCCCGACGAAAAGCATCCGCGCGCGTTGTCGTTGATGAAAGCTCAAGCCGCTG
>CAIJTL010001431.1 GCA_903823545.1 uncultured Planctomycetaceae bacterium | reverse complement strand
CGATCCCGCGTATCAAATCCAAGAGATCAAAAACAGAGGCTCAATAGCCTCGGCAACGACCTCGAAAACGTTATGTTACCACCCCCTTAACCTGTTACCCATGTCCCCGAACGCGCGCCACCCATGTCCCCGGTCTTTACATGATTGACTCACAATAGCCGTTGCTTCCAATACGCGTAGTCTTCTGGTGTATCCAAGTCTGCCAGGACTGATTCCCGGTCTGTCGGCCATTCGGTAACTAAGTCAGGAGAAGATCGCAGCAGCTTATTGATCCCGACATCACCGGGAAGTTGCTCGACTTGTTTGGCGAGTGACCAACTCAACAAAGTCGGATGGCCACGACGACCGCCAAAACTTGGGACCAAGGCTTTGCAATCTTGGCTCGACCAGCAAGCCAGCAGGCCATCAAGGACTTCCGGTTCAATTAATGGATGGTCGGCAGGAATTAATAACCAGCAGTCTTGGTCTTCGGGATTGAAGCGTTTTTGAATTGCCTTCAGGCCAAGCTCAACACTGTCTCGCATATCCGGAGGATCGTGGTCGGGAGTAACGACAATCGCTGCGGTTCGACTCAATGCGTCTTGTAGCCCGACATCGTCTGACCTCACCACAACAAACACGGCCTCGATTTCTGGTCGATTCAATGCGATGAGTAACTGTTCGACGACCGTTCTGCCGCTCCACGGAAGCAGTAATTTAGGCGAACCCATTCGCCGACTTCGCCCAGCAGCCGGAATCAGCGCAAACGTCCGGCGAGGGGAAATGGAGGGAGGAGGCGCTTGCTGCAATTCTGGCATTGGTCATTCATCGAGAAAGGCGTTTCGTTCGCACGATTCAACGGGGCTCAACGGACTCCTCGCAACGCTTGCCGCAGGTCACCCGCAACCGGTCTTCGCGCAATTTGCGATGATGACTACAAGTCGCGCCTCTTCCAAGCCTCGTCTGTTTTCTGAATGTTTTGTGATTTGCCATCCTTTAGGGTGACAGTATGCGCCTCGCGTTTTTTGAGGATCAAGCGGCGACCGGATTTGCTCCGATTGCGTGGATGCGTCCGGTCTGCGAACTGCTGTGCGGACAGTTTTCGTTGCGGGAACGCTTACTGCGAAGTCTGTCGGTGCCTGATTGGGGAGCATTCATTCGTCCGTTTTTGGTCGAGACTTATCACGAGGCACAACCGGAATCGCACATCAACGATCTTGTGTGGCTCGCTTCCGAACCGACGATGTTGATTAATTCGAGATGGCTGCCAGACGTTGACGCAGTGCGTCGGTTGGAGCATGTGGGATTCGACGAGGCGGGTGTCATCGATCAATCGCTCGCTTGGTTGCAGTTGCATCCTGAAGAGGTTGCGTTGTTATCTGAGGACCGTCTCGAAGAAGGGCTGGTCGCAATCGCTCGGACGCGGACACTCATCAAAACTTCAGGTCGAATGGCAAATCGACCTTGGGATTTCGTGCTTCACAACGCAGATCAACTGCGAATCGACTTTCAGTTACAGCGACTTGGGGCAGTGCGAAAGATTCGAACTCAAGGGCAACACTCTTTTGGTGCGAATGTCGCAGTCGTCGGCGACATGGACCAGGTTCAAGTTGATCCAACTGCGAGGATCGATCCGTTTGTCGTTTTGGATGCGCGGTTGGGGCCGATCACGATCGAAGCGAATGCCGTCATTCAGCCATTTACTCGATTAGAAGGACCGTGCCACATCGGATACGGCTCGCAATTGTTTCGAGCGAACATTCGAGAAGGAACGACGATTGGGCCGGTGTGCCGAGTGGGCGGAGAAGTGGAAGCCTCAATCATGCACGGCTTCGCGAACAAGTACCACGACGGATTCCTCGGACACAGCTATGTCTGTCCGTGGGTTAATTTGGGAGCATTGACGACCAACAGTGACCTGAAGAACGATTACTCAAACGTCAGCGTGCCGCTGGAAGGGTATTCGATCAACACGGGGAGCACGAAGGTTGGCAGCTTCATCGGCGACCATACGAAGGCCGCGCTATCGACGCTGTTCAATACTGGTTCGTCGATTGGCGTGATGTGCATGTTGCTTCCCGGCGGAGAATTGATGCCGAAACACGTCCCTTCGTTTTGTCGCATCTGGCATGGGACACTTGATGACCAGATCGATCTCGAAACCGGCCTGCGAACCGCTCGTGCTGTCACCGAACGCCGCAATCAGGAATTCACTCCTGCGCAAGAACGCTTACTGAGATACGTCTTCAAGCAAACTCAAGCCGAACGAGAAACAGCGCTGCATCGTTATCGTGAAAAGCGAGGCAAGCACGCAGCGAATGCTGAAGTTCGTGGTAGTGCTTGAGTTCTATGACTTGCACACGCAGTTCGAAATAAATTGGCTCTTTGCCATTCCTGTTGACTAACACAAGTGAGCGGCATGGCGCTAGCCGGAAATCACCGGCGGCTAGTGCCTTGCCGCTCACTAAACACAACTTTCAACACGAGTGGCGGAGAGCCGCGGAATTCTCAGCCAAGTCAGACTAACGCCACTGACAGCTTCGTTGATAATCACGACTTTGCTTCCTGCTAAT
>CAIJTL010001430.1 GCA_903823545.1 uncultured Planctomycetaceae bacterium | reverse complement strand
CTGTCACGATCGAGAATTCGCATCACGACCGCCTGACCGTAGACGCAAGGGAGAATGCTGACTCGTAAGTCAAACTCTTTGCCATTCGCCCTTGTTTTGATTCGACCGTCCTGACATCGCCTTTTCTCCGCAATATCCATATTCGCCATAATCTTAAGACGAGAGACAAGCGCGGCTAGTAAGCGTCTCGGGGGGCTATCTCGCTCAACCAAGACACCGTCAATGCGGTATCGGATGCGAACCCGAGTCTCGAATGGCTCAATATGAATGTCGCTGGCCCTCATATTGACCGCTTCCGAGATAATCAAATTCACCAGCCGAACGATTGGGGCACTGTCATCGTCGCCCGCAAACGTTTCGGCTTCTTTGATTTCCGTCTGAGTGATGTCAATTTGAGTTTCAGTGAACTCAGACAACATCGAGTCCACTGATTCCGTTTCACTTTGACCGTAATGACGATTAATCGCTGATTGAATAGCCTCATTTGGCGCGACTTTAACCTTGATCTCACGATTCAAGATGAATCGAAGTTTATCAAGGACCTCGAATTTCATTGGATCATTGATTGCTATGGTCAGAGCGTCGCCATCAAGGCTTACGGGGATCACGACGTTTTCACGCGCGACAGACTCCGGAACCATTTCGATGACACTCGATGGAATCTCAAGCCCGTTGAGATTCACCGTCTCGAAGCCGAACTTCGATGCCTGCATGCTGCTAATTTCATTGCCGTCGACATAACCAAGTTTGACGAGAGCTTCCTCTGGTCGGATGCCGAGCGTCGATGCAAGCTGGTTTGCTTCTTGGATTTGATCCTTAGAAACTACGCCGTCTTTGACCAACTTCTTGAGTATGTCATCAGACATTTTGCCATCCTAATTGGATTTGAAAATCGAGAGCGATTGACGGAGATGTCTTCGTGCCTGACGCTGATGCGCGATTTCAGGTTGCCAGACAACATTGATTTGATGCGACGATTCTCTGCCTGAACTCCAGGTACGTCAAGGAATTGATTCTATCTCAATGGCTATCCCAGCGGATTCAATCGCGAAGAAAATGATGCGAGGACGGGACTGACGAACGCGGCACCAGCCGTAATCAATCCACAAGCGAGAGAGACCTCTCTGCTGGTGTGGCTGCGTTAGATGCAGTCGGCTGGGCTTTTTTATTTTGACAGATATGACGTCACCACACTTCTAGAAGTGGACGGCATCATTACGAACGGAATGGCCACGCCTCTCCGAGTGCTTCCCTTTGAATCGCTGTCAGTCGAACGATACTTTGTTCGGCGAGGGCCAATTGGGCGTCGAGGAGTTTACGGTTGAAGGGGGTTCCTTCGGCGGTTCCCTGGACTTCAACGAACTCGCCGCCACCGGTCATGACGACGTTCATGTCGACTTCGGCATTGGAATCCTCAACGTAATCCAGATCAGAGACGACCTGACCATTTACGATCCCCACACTGATTGCGGCGATGCTGCTTTTGAGAACTGGTCGATCGGTTGGCGATGCTGCTTTGATGGCGTCGAGCGCATCGACGAGAGCGATGAACCCGCCGGTGATGCTGAGCGTTCGGGTGCCACCGTCAGCTTCGAGCACATCGCAATCAATTGTGATCATGCGCGGGCCGAGCACGGCCATATCAACGATCGCTCGCAAACTGCGGCCAATGAGTCGTTGGATTTCGTTGGTGCGGCCATCGACTTTATTGCGTTCTCGCTGTTTACGCGGAGAGGTGCTAGCCGGGAGCATGTTGTACTCGGCGGTGACCCAGCCGGTCGGGTTTGGATTCTTCTTCATCCAAGGTGGCAAGTCTTCGTCAACGCTCGCCGTGCAAAGGACGGTCGTCTTCCCAGCTTTAATCAACACACTGCCGGGGACAGCCCCCGTGAAGTGTCGCTGCACGGTAATCGGGCGAAGCTCGTCGTGTTGGCGTCCGTCGTGGCGGGTTGTCATTAGTCAGTCGTCCGTGGTTGGTTGTTGGAGCTCAAAACGAGAATTAAAGGAAGTGATCGCGGTGCAATCGACTTATTTCATCGCAAGCATATTCGCGGATCGGGCGAAGATGAGTACTGTCGGCAAGAAGCGTTGCGCAAACCGAACGGCCAAGGAGTACCGTTCTACAAAACTATTTCAGCAGCCAAACCAACAACCCCTTTGCGAGGTGCATGCG
>CAIJTL010001429.1 GCA_903823545.1 uncultured Planctomycetaceae bacterium | reverse complement strand
GCTCATCTTTCCGTCGGCCATCCGCAGCAACGAGAACGAGGATCCTCCGTGGCGGGAGCATCAAACTCCAAAAGCCACAAATAAGTTCCCACACCTTAGAGGCACCACACTTACGATGCTTATTGCGATGACTATTGTGCAGCCTTGCTTCAACTGAAGTAGGTTTTTGGCAGCCGCCGAAACCCATTACCTGGCGCCAATTTGGCAGTTGCGTGTTGTGCAGCCAAAGGCTGCCATTACAGTAATGCATTGCTTTTCTCGATGGCGTAACAACTTTCGTCATGTCGTGAATCACCAGAATGAATTGGCACGCAGTTTGATTATTGATCAATTCGTCAACAGCATCCGGTCAGAATGACGGCCGTCAAAAAGCATCGAATGGCCTGTTGGAAGTACGAAGATTTCAACAATCAATTCAACGGTTATTTTCGGAGGATTTACTATGTTGACGACTCTGCCCAATCGTGTTTCTGCGCTGTTCGCCGATCCATTCAATACTGTTTTCCGCAATATTGATCGGGAGTTTTCCCCAAACGGGGGAGTTAATGGCCCAATTCAAAGAAAGGTCGCTCCGCTTTCAATGTGGGGTGATGCAGACGCAGTACACATCGAAATGGATGTGCCAGGAATTGCGTTGGCCGACTTGAGTGTCTCGGTTGAGAACGGACTTCTGATGATTCGTGGCAGGCGGAGAGCCATTGAGCGTCAGAGCGAAACAATCCACGAAGAGCGATTCTTCGGCGAGTTTGAACGGAACGTCTCACTCAACGATCGGGTCGATCCCAGCACCATCGAGGCCACTCTACAAGATGGTGTGCTTCACATTAAGTTGTCCAAGAAGCGAGAAGCTCAACGCCAACAAGTGACAATCAATTATCGTGACAACGCCCACGAAAAGTTGGTTGAGCCGACCGCGTGATTAAGTCACTCAGTCGAGATTCGATGCCTCCAAGTAGCCCGGCATAGACCATGTGCCGGGCTATATTGGGGGCGTGATCTTTATGCTCGTCTATTCAAACCAAGCTGGCTCACACCAACAGTTCATTCAACACGCGCCCACCTGGATTCACTTTGAAGGGGCGGCCGTCCGGTGATTGGAAGTGCTTGTCGAGCGGAATGCCGAGGGCCGTGTAAAGTGTTGCAGCGACGTCTTCGATTTCGATGGCTTTGCCGACAGGTTGCTCGGCGTACTGGTTGCTAGCACCGATCACTTGGCCGGTCTTGAAGCCACCGCCACCGATGCAGAAGACCGTTGAGCCAACCCAGTGATCACGGCCTGCTGCCGAATTGATCTTCGGCGTGCGACCGAAGTCACCCAACCAGAAGACGACAGTGTTATCGAGCATTCCGAGTCGATCGAGGTCGTCGAGCAATGCTGAATAACCCATGTCGGTGGGAGGAAGGAGGCTCTGCTTCAAGCCGGCGAAGTTGTTGCCGTGCGTGTCCCAACTGGCAAACGAAACGTTGACAAATCGAACGCCCGATTGCACTAAGCGTCGAGCTAACAAACAAGATTGGCCGAAGCGCGTACGACCGTACTTGTCTCGCAACTTTGGATCTTCTTGCGACAGATCAAAAGCCTTCTTCGCGGCGGGCGAGGTCACGATGCTAAAAGCCTTCTCATAGAACGCGTCCATCGCGCCAACATCGTTGGCCTTTTTCTCGACGGTTCGCTGCCAAGAATCGAAGCGGTCGAGCATTCGTTGCCGACGGCTGAATCGCGGAACGCTCATCCCACCGGGCAATGTGATGCCATCGATATTGAACGTGCCGCCGTTCGGGTCTTCGTTGATGATGAAAGGATTGTGCTCGCTACCGAGATAGCCGGCCTGTCCTCCCGCATTCATCTTGTCGACCCAGGGGCCGAGTTGGACATACGGCGGCATCCCTTGTCGATAACCGAGTTCGCGAGCGACGACTGAACCGTAAGACGGATAGACGGTACTTGGTGAAAACCGCCAACCGCTGAGCATGTAGGCGTCGGCGATGCCGTGTCCGCCGTTGTACGAATAGCCGTTCCGAATGATCGTGTACTTGTCGAGGCTTTTGGCGAGCAACGGCATGTGCTCGCAAACTTTGACCCCGGGAATCGTCGTGTCGATGACGCCGAACTCGCCTCGAATCTCAGCCGGCGCATCCGGCTTTGGATCGAATGTATCAATGTGGCTCGGACCACCCTGCATCCAGAGCAGAATGACGTTGAGATTGTCTTTCGTTTTTCCGACAACGTTTGCGTCCGTGGCGGAAGGTGTGGAGCCAGCAGGGTTCGCCTTCGCTGCAGCTTGTAAGCGGAGCAACGTCGGCAACGTCAAACCGGCAAATCCCAATCCGCCGACTCGCAACAATTGGCGCCGGGAGACACCTTCGCAATTCGGACTAGAACCGTGATCGAATTCGAACATGGGCGGGCCTCAATGAGGAAGGATGATTGGGCGGGCGGGTCGAGTCAGCACACTGTGATTATCGCTCCGGTCAGTCGCAACCCACAAGCACGCTTTTGACAACACGGCAAAGTTGTCGGAGGCGGTTCCGATTGTGACGCGATCCGGCGCGGGATTGTGCGGTCGAAAGTGGCTTCGCACGATTCTGGTTGGCTTGCGACTCGATTCACCTCCGGGGAGGATGTTCGCTTCCAATTTCGCGACCCACGCCTCACCACGGAGATCAGCGCTCATGAGCAACATCGAACCGACACGCCGTAGCTTTTTGGAACGACTCGCAACAGGGACCGGCATTGGTCTGGGCTTAGGAATCGCTGGGTGCGCGGGAGGTGATCAGCAGCCTGCCGTAAACGCGAGCGGCAAGCCCGGTCGACGACGATTGCGAGCCGCATTCTCGAACGCCGGACTGCAAAGCACGTGGTGTGCTCTCGGCAAATCAACCGCCGAGCTGTGGGGCGATCTGCTGGACATCGACATCGAATGGTTTGACGGAGAGTTTGATCCCGAAAAGCAGCGCAACAAGATCGACGCGATCGTTCACAAGGAATGGGACTTCTGCTGCTTTCAGGCCGTACAGATTGATTCGCTCGCGGCACCGGTTCGCAAGTTAAAGCAGCGCGGTATCCCGGTCATCTCGATGGACACGTTGCTGGTCGACATGGAAAAAATGCGTGAGACCGGTGTCTGGTGCGAAGTGACTCCGAATCATGTCGACATGGCTGAGAAGAGCGTCGGCTATCTCATGCAAAAGATTGGCGGCAAAGGAAAGATCGTTCACATCGGTGGTCTGGCTGCTCACAGTGGCGCACAGGGACGCAAGCAGGGCTGCGAAAACATTCTCGCGAAATATCCCGAAGTGCAAGTTGTTGGGGGCGAAGTTCGCTGGTGCGATTGGAAGAAGGAGAAGGCTCGCAACACCTTTGAGTCGTTGTTGGAACAAGAGAAGACACCGATTGCGGGAGCGTTCTTCCACAGCGACGACATGGCACTCGCCGCCGCACCAGCCATCAAAGGGACCATTCACAAAGACATGCTGATTGTCGCCGTCGACGGCCAGAAAGAAGGTTTAGAAGCAGTGCAAAGCGGAGTGCTCGCCGCAACGACGGTGAATCCCGTCTGCCGCATCCACCGCACATCGTTGTTCATCGGCCAGTTCATCGCTCGCAACAGCGAGAAGATCGAAACCGTACCGATGGAAGTCATCACTCCGGGCCCACTCTGCTCGAAGGACCATCCCAACGAATTGGCCGCGATGTTCTATTTGGCCGATCCGACGCACTGCATCGTTTGATTCAACGTCGCGTCCACCGCTCTCCGAGCCTGTAAAAATTTCGTGGAGCACGTTTTCAACGTGCTCCAAAATGGTTGAAAGGGCACGTTGAAAACGTGCCCCACGTCATTTTTTCACAAGCTCTCCATGACGAGCCATTGCAGCATTCGCGAGCGTGTGAGCGAAGTCCTATCGAGCGGAGAGATGATGGCGACGTCGACGCTTTGGACTTCGACGCCGGGACTGCCGCAGTTGGGATTGGGACACGGAATACGCTGACGACACGGAGTGGGGTCAATCTTGAATCCTCATTCGAGTCTTCCCTTCTTCGCCGTCTCCGTGTCTTCCGCGTCGTCCGTGTCCCCTAACTTCCCCAGCAACTCGGCTTTCTCCGGGTCGTTCTTCCAATTGAACGTCTCGGCGAATTCGGGGGGGGGGTGTAGGTGCGTTGGGAGCCGTCTTCGTGCATGGCAACGTCGACGATTTGGGCTTCGACGCCGGGGCTGCCGCGGTAGTGGCCTCCAAAGAAAACAACACAGGGGCGAGGCAGAGCCAGTGGTCGCCTGTCAGCCACGAGAACAGCAGGCCCAGTCGGCGGTTCGTCTCCACGTCAAACCCGACCGTACCTTAGGACTGCTCCCAGCCCAGAAAGCGGCGGCGGTCCGGAGCGTCTCGACTGCGGACGGAAGGGTTCGGTCAGTCGGGCTTCTGAGCCGGAGTCGAGGGGAGATGTTCTTCGACGCGTTCGCACCAGATGGCCCAACGTTGTTTTTGATCGGAGGACAGGACGGCATCAACTTCCGTCCGCAGCAAGCGAAGTTCAGTGGCGGCTCGCGGAGTGAATTCGGAGCGAAGTTCTTCTAGCGCGGTGTAGCGTCGGTGCACGATGGCGGCGACTTGCTTTGTCTGCTCGTCGGTCAATGACAAGCGGCGACGCAGAAGTGGCACGACTCGATCGGGAATCTGCTCAGGCTGACTCAGCACCGACGCAATTCGCTGGCGGATGAGCATTGCGGAACCGGCGGCTCCGACGGCCACGCCCGCACCAAAGATCACCACCAGTAACACCCACTTCAGCCGATGACGCGACGACGATACGGCGAGCGAATCAGTTGACAGCGGCTGGTTTGTCGAATCGGTCATGGCAAGGTTCCTGCGAGTGGTGACCAGAGCAAGGCATAGGGCTCGACGGTCATTTCCCACGCGGGCCATGCGAACCACAGCATGGCGGCGGCTGTGCAACTCGTCGCCACCGTGAACCACAGAGTCGCTCGCAGCGCGTCGTCGAACCGCACAGACTGACGTTGTTGAATCGTTCGGAGCACCGCGTCCGTCACCGCTGGCGACGGTGCGACTTCGGCGCGAGCTTGCTCGGCCAGGCGTTTGAATTGAGCCAACGGATCGCGTTTCACAGAGCACCTCCTTCAAGCAAGTCTCGTAATTTCTTACGAGCACGCGACGCACGGACCTTCGTCCCGATCGTCGTCCAACCCGCTCGCTCAGCCGCCTCAGCCATCGTGCAGCCATCCAAATAAATCAGCGTCAACACCAGGCGATCTGGCGGTGTGAGCATCTCGAGCAACTCTTGCACAAGTTCCGCCGCAGCACTGTTCGTGACCGGTTCCGCGACCGATCCGCGAAGCTGTTCCCATTGCTCGTCGGAGAGTTGCGGCGTTGCACGAGTTCGTGCCCGGGAGTTCCAAAAGCGATAGCCAACTCGCACCGCGACCTTCCGAAGCCAATGCTCGAATGGCGATCGCCCGCGAAAGCTCGACAGACTGAAGTACGCTTCGACGAAGACGTCTTGGACCAACGCATCTCGCTCAGCCATATCGCGAGTGAAGCGACGCATCTGAGTGCCGATCAGACTTTGGTAACGCTCGACGATTTTGCGATACGCCTCGCCGTCCCCTCGCTGAGCCGCCGCGAGTTCGGCCAGTTCGTTCGCCCGTTCGGTGGAGAATCCTGCTTCAACGGACTCGCTGGAATTGCTGGCCATGATCGCCGAACGCACCTCAGACGAAACCAAATCCACCATCGCGACGGAGGCCAAATCAACGAACCTGCCCGCCCAAAAACAGAGCCTTGGGCGGGTCAGGCAGAAGTCATCGATCCGCATCGTTGTTTGCATCGAACTACTTCGTGGGTTGCTCAACTTGTGGCCGCGATCCACTTCCAGGACGTCCCGCACCGCCGCTTATCTGGAGATAGGCCATGATCTCTTCGCGAGTCACCGCACCGTCATCGTCCAGATCGGCCGCCGACAACCGTGACCAGACAGGAGCCGGAACTTCGTCCTCGGTCAAAGCACCATCTTCGTCGGCATCGAAGATTTGAAACAGCATGAACGGTCGCGGCCTCTGCCCACCACGAGCCCACGGTGGACCACCCTGTCCACGAGCCGTCGCCGGCGCATCGGCCGCGCTCACCGAAAACCCCGCCAAAGCCACAGCGGCAACCACCGCAACCACACCCAGTTTCCAACGTCCAATCATCACACGTTCCTTTTGAGAAGAGTTTTGTCACACCACCCGCTGACGATCCGGATCGCTCAACAGCTTTAGTGGTGATGGCGCCCTCGAAGGTTTCACGTGCTGCCACATTTTTTAGAAAACGGCTGCGCGATTTCAAAAAGGACAACCGCTGGAGCCATTGTAATTGTGAGCCAATACGGCGTGGGGAGCAGCGAAAACGCATCGCTTGTGTACTCCCAGACTTTTCCCAGCGTGTCGTGCAGTCCGAATGGATTGGGCTTTTTCTGGGCGACGAGATGCAGCGGGCTGGCCTGGGGGTTGGGGTCGAGCAACTCCTGGGTCCAGGCGTAGTCGGCGAGGTCGCCCGGTTCGGGACCGACGACGTGCTTGTGGACGCTCCCCGCCCGGCAAGCGTGAACCCATTCCGACTCGGTCGGCAGGCGCTAAAGCTCGTAGTGACCCGATTTATCGGGTCGTTTCACGGCATCGGGTTGCTTGGTATTGGGCGTTGGTTTGCCATCGACCGCATGAATGCGGTCACTACGAGCGCTTTCGGTCAGCCACGCACAGAACGCTTCGGCGTCGCGCGGGGTGACTTGCGTGACGAGCTCGTTGGGAGCGGGTTTCCAGCCGGGGGTGCGCCAGGTGATTT
>CAIJTL010001428.1 GCA_903823545.1 uncultured Planctomycetaceae bacterium | reverse complement strand
CGGCAACGACACGCTCGATGGTGGTCGTAACGACGACACGATCAATGGCAACGCAGGTAACGACAAGATTCGTGGCGATCACGGCAACGACTACATCGACGCGGGGATCGGCTTAGACACCGTCAACGGCGGTGACGGCGATGACACGATCACAACCGGAGACGGCAGCGATGCAATCGACGGAAACGACGGAAACGATCTGATCACGACCGCTCTGGGCAACGACACGATCACCGGCGGCGATGGAGACGACACGATCCTAGGTGGTGGCGGCGACGACATCATCTTGGGTGGAGATGGCAACGACCAAATCAACGGCCAAGGTGGTTCAGATACTGTGGCAGGCAATCAAGGAAGCGACACGATCGCCGATCCAGTCGCAGAAATCAAAGAACAATTCGTGCTTTCAGCCGACATCATCGAACTGCTGAAGGCGCTGTGAGTGAAGACTAATTTCGTGGGGCACGCGGGGGCGTGCCGGTGACATCACGTTGCTGGAGGCACGAAGGATTCGTGTCCCACATTTCGATCCTGCCAGGGAGGGCAGTCATTATGAATTTCACGTCATGGTTAAGCGGACTAAACCGTCGCATCACTTTCCGCAAACGGGTTAGTCCGAACGCCAGCACTCCTCGCGTCGGTGTGGAGAGCATGGAGAGCCGACAATTGTTGTCGATCTCAGCGCTGTTCATTCAAGAAACCGGCGAGTTGAACATTCAACTCGACAGCGATGACAACGTTCGCGTCGGCTCTTCACCAAACGGCAACGTACAGATCGAAGTGGGTGTTGGCTCTGGATCGTACACCTCGAGCGATGTCCTCGGTGGGCGACCGGCTGCCGATGTGAGGTCGATCGTGATTCTTGGTGGCGACAACCAGAACGTGATCAACCTCAACGGAGTGACGTCATCCGTTTTCACGAATTTGCAGGCGATTGAAGTCGATGGAGCCAACGGTAACGACTCCATCGTGGGTAGTTTCGACATCGCAGACAGCCTGAGTGGCGGCAATGGCGAGGACACAATCACGGGGCAAGGGGGCAACGACACGTTGATCGGTGGCGATGGTGACGATGTCATCTCAGCGGGCCTCGGCGATGACAGTATTCGCAGCGGCGATGGGAACGATGCTGTCACCAGTGATGGTGGCAACGATGTCATCGACGCAGGAAATGGTGATGACACTGTCTCGACCGGAGAAGGCAACGACAGCGTGTTCGCCGGCAACGGCCAGGACTTGCTGACAGGCGACACCGGAGATGACACGCTCAACGGCGACGGTGGGACCGATACGATCTTCGGCAACGACGGAAATGACTTACTGTTCGGCGGCGAATTCGGCGACTCGATCGAAGGTGGGGCGGGAAATGATACGCTGATCGGTAACGCTGGAAATGACACGCTGATTGGCGTCACCGGGCAGGATCAAATTGAAGGTGGTGTTGGCAATGACGTCATCAAGAGTGCGTTAGATATCCCGACTGATGATGCGATTCCAGCAGCCGCTCCAGCGGCACCGACAGCGTTGACGCCGAGTCCGCTGCCGGATGCGGTCGATAGCACGCTAGGGACCGATACGACGGTGACGAGCTTTTCGATCGGAACGGGAGTGGCAGATGGCGGCTTGACGGTGTTGCTCACGGAGACCGGTTCGTTCGGAAACGGCACGTTGCCCACGTCCACGAATCCTGGCGCGAAATACAATCCGATCGATCCGGCTGGAACCACCACTCCGGTTGGGGTCGGTAACACCGTGACAACGTCTGATGTCTACTTCCGCAACAGCACCACAAGCGGCGCAAGAAACTCGCTCGAAACGCTGGCGGTCAATCGTTCGACCATCTTCGCGACAACAACGGAAGCCAACTCTTCGTTTGATGTCGGTTCGCTGCACTTTGTTCTGATCCAGCTTGTCGAACCAAGCTACGACTTGGTCACAGGAGTGCAAATCGGCTCGCTTCTGACCCAGACCTATCATGTGACCAACTTGGGTAACACGACCGCGAACTTTGAATTGGGCCGTGTGCTTGATGGCAACATGACGTTCGACACCACTACGACCGAAGGTGGTGGTCGAGTCGTGTCTCTTGCCGGTGATGAATTCCTCGTCGAGACAGACCGAGGTGGTACATCTACAGCAACGAACTTCGTCGGGATTACCGCGAAGGGTGGGACGATTCCGAAGACGAATCGCTTCGAGATCAATCAGTCCGCCACATTGCTATCGGGAATTCAAGCCGGGGCATTACCGAGCGGCACGATCTTCAACGACACCAACGGCGACCAGTCGATCGACACGGACTACGACGTCGCGATGAGCTTGCGAAATCTTTTCAGTCTCGCGCCGGCCGATAGCACGATCTATACGACACACACGCTGTTTGCGACGGGCACTCCCAACCAAGTGCAACTGAATCAAAAGCCGGTGACAGGTGCGGATGAGGGTTCCGTCTTAGAGGGACGAGAGATCGCGGTTGATGTTGTTTCCAACGACTTTGATACCGACGGCACTTTGAATTACGCCTCGATTCAGATTCATCAACAGCCCATTCATGGAACAGCAGTCGCGCTCGCTGACGGTCGGATTCGCTACACGCCGGAAGCTGGATATAGCGGAGACGATTTCTACTTCTACACCATCGCGGACAATCTCGGTGCTCGCAGCAATCCGACCCGTGTGGATATCACGGTGAATGCGATCGATGTCATCGGAGACGCCGTCAATGCCGGTGCCGGGGACGATACGGTGATCGGTGGCGATGGAAATGACACCATTCAAGGTGGCGCTGGCCAAGACTCGATTCTCGGTGGCGTGGGCGATGATCGAGTTCTCGGCCAAAGCGGTGACGACATCATCATCGGTGGTGGCGGCGCTGATGTGTTGGATGGCGGTGCGGGGAACGATTTGCTGAGAAGTACTGCTCCCATTGACTTGCCTCTGCCGCGAGCGTCGATCAGCCCCACTCTGCTTGTTTCGGAAGGAAACGTCGGAAATTCCAACGCGATCGTCACGGTAACATTGCAGACGGCGTTTCCAGTTGCTGTAACGGTCGATTTTGCGACACAGAACGGGACGGCAATCGCTGGAGTCGATTACGTCGCAACGACCGGCACGGTGACATTCGCGCCGGGAGTGACCTCTCAATCCATCTCGATTCCCGTGATCGGCGACACCGTGCTGGATGGAACCAATGACTTCAGCATCGTTCTCAGTAACCCCGTGAATGCCACGATCGCACAAGGAACGAGCTTGATCACGATCGTCGATGACGACGTGCCGACGAGCCAGTTCGATATTCAAGTCGTGTTTCTTGGCGGTTTAACTCCGTCACAGCAAGCAGTCTTTAAGTCAGCCGAACTCCGCTGGGAACAGATCATTATAGGCGATGTTCTGGACGTGAACGTTCCGGGTACGGGATTGGTCGATGACTTGGTGATTGATGCGAGTGGAGTGGCGATCGACGGAGTCAACGGAATTCTGGGACAAGCGGGACCAAGGTTCTTACGACCAACCAGCTTCTTACCAGCCACGGGGACCATGCAGTTTGACACAGCCGATCTCGCCTCCTTGGAAGCCTCGGGACAGTTAAACGACGTGATTCT
>CAIJTL010001427.1 GCA_903823545.1 uncultured Planctomycetaceae bacterium | reverse complement strand
TGAAGCGGTATCTCATCTCGACTCCTTCGCGAAAAAAGCCGTCGCTTTTTTTAGATTCCACGCTCCATCCGCAGCCGCGCGGCTTCCGCCACCGACAGCCCCTGCTGTTCCACAATCTGCACCGCTTCCTGCCTGAACTCCCGGGTAAAATGACGACGGGGTTCGGACATCGACAACTCTCCTTTCGTTCGAGGATACGCTCTTCATCGAGCGCATACAAAACGTGGGAAAGTCCACTCTGATGTCCGCCTCACCTTGCAGGCGTATACAGCGTATCAAGTCCATGATTTGGTAACTGGCTTGGATCGGTTGCCACCGATACCGTGGAATGGGTTTGGTGAGGAATCGTTGATGCGAGCTACTGGCACTGAGGGTGCAAGTCGTGATTTAAGTTGCACCAAAAGTTGTACTCACACCATCGAAAATCAACCTTTATCAGCCTTAGTCAGCAGTCATGGGCTTTCTGGAACAGTTCCGGGAGTCAAAACAGAAAGCCCTCATTTTCTAGCTGAAAACGAGGGCTTTTGTGGTCCACTGAGTGTGGTAAAGGAAGAGCCACCGCTCGGATTCGAACCGAGGACCTATGCTTTACGAAAGCATCGCTCTGCCAGCTGAGCTACGGCGGCTTGTGGCTGCGCTCGGCAGCCAAGTGGGGCGGCGTTATAGTCGCTGTCGGAATTGAATGGAAGTGGAATTGGCGAGTCGCTTTGGATGGATTGTTCGACTCGCTTTATGAGACTTCATGATTACTTTGCGGTCGATAGTTGGCGTCACTAATTTAGCTCTGATGGCGAGCAGTGCGAGACAGAATGATCAAGATCGTTGACTACGGAATGGGCAATCTTCGCAGCGTGCAAAAAGCATTCGAGAAGCTGGGGCACGAAGCGGTCATTTGTGATCGCGCGACGGAATTGAGCGAAGCCGATAAGCTCGTGTTGCCTGGGGTCGGAGCGTTTCGGGATGCGATTCGTGAATTGCGGACGAAGGAGATGGTCGCTCCGATTCTCGAACATTGTGCTGCCGGAAAGCCATTTTTGGGCATCTGTCTCGGACTTCAGTTGATGTTCGATGTCAGTTACGAAGATGGCGAATGGCCGGGTTTGGGGATTGTTCCAGGCAAGGTGGTGCGGTTTCAGGATCAACCGGATTTGAAGATTCCTCATATGGGCTGGAATCAGGTGACGACTGTCGGACGGCCGGCGATTTTCAATTCAATTCCGCAGGACGCTCATTTCTACTTCGTTCACAGCTATCACGTCGTGCCGAGCGATCGCAATGTTGTCATCGCCGAGAGCGATCATGGCGGAAAGTTCGTCGCGGCGATTGGCCGCGACAATTTATGGGCAACTCAATTTCATCCTGAAAAAAGCCAGAAGCATGGCCTGCAGTTGCTGGCGAACTTCGCAGAGATGTGACAGCAAAAGTCGCTCAAAGCGTTCGAGAGGGCGAACGCTTTTCCGAAATATCATGAAGACACGAACCGATGCCCCAAGAGCGTCTACCCTCGCAGGCGCTTCGAGTTAGTTGGCTGCTATGTCTTGGCGAGTTCACTGGGTCATTCTGAAGACCTGCTTGGAAGAGCGGTTCGTGTATCGCGGAGACTTCGCGTTTGCGACGCTGGTGCGATTCATGCCGATCGTCACCAATATTTTTCTTTGGAGCGCAATCTACGCCGTCGGGACGTCGCACGAATCGGCTCGAATGAATGGCTACAGCTACGCCAACATGGTGGCGTACTTCTTGTTGGCAATGGTTGGTCGAGCCTTTTCGAGTATGCCCGGACTGGCCAGTGGAATTGCTCGAGAAGTTCGGGACGGAACGGTCAAAAAATATCTCACCCAGCCGATCGATATGCTGGGATATCTATTTTGGCACCGAGTGGCTCACAAAATCGTTTACTACGTTGTTGCCATTGGTCCGTTTGCGTTGGTCTTTTGGCTGTGCAGAAGCTACTTCGATGGCTGGCCCGATGCGTTCACGATCGCTGGGTTTGTCGCATCACTGTTGCTGAGCTTTCTCATCGGATTTCTGCTGGAAGCGTGGATTGGGTTGATCTCGTTTTGGTTTCTGGAGGTCAGCTCTCTGCTCTTCATCTACATGATGTTTAACTACTTTTTGTCCGGCCACATGATCCCGCTGGATTGGCTCGGCGCGTTTGGACGCTTCTTTCGATTCATGCCATTTCAGTATTTGGCTTATGTCCCCGCCGCCATCATGTTGGGAAAGTATTCGCATGAAGGGTTGCTCGTCGAACTAGCAATCGAGTCCGCCTGGGTGGTCGTGCTGTTCGTGGCTTGTCGGGTGACACTTGCTCGCGGCATTCGGCGGTACGGAGCCTTTGGGGGTTAGGAGCCGTTTTGCCTTGCAACAACAAGGTTGTTAGACGCAAGAGGCCACCGTGCCACGTCAGTGATTCGTTGTTTGTTTCAAGCGCAATCCAAGTCATGCGTTTGTCTGACTTGCTCTTGTCCCGCTGAGCACCGGTCGAGCAACATGCACTCGGTGCAATGAGGTTTTCTTGCGGAGCAGACTTCTCGGCCATGACGGATGAGTTGGATGTGGAGTTCAAGCACACGATCGTTCGGTACTAATTGAGCTGGTGTAGTCAGTCACTCAGATGGGGAATTATTCAAGGCATCCTTGGCTCGGGCGACTTTTGCCAAGATGGCCTCAGCGGACTTGGTCCAGGTCAGTGGTTTCGGATCGTCGTTGCAGGCTGCGATGCACTCCATGATAGGATCGATTATTATGTCCACTTGATTCAAAAAGCTTTTGAAAGAAAAGTCACGCAAGCACGGCGAGCCGCAACGTGATGGCTACATAATCGTGATGGCTACAGAGAAGACCAAAGCCCCAGCGTTCCGCGGCAATCTTCATCCGATCCAACGACGACGTAGGCGAGTCCACCAGGAACGCCAGCGACTCGGACGCTTGGCTCGAATCCGCTCTCCGTTGATGAAGCGGAGCAGATCATCAGCAAATGCTTCGACGGAGTAATACCGCTCATCCGGGTTACGGCGGATCGCTGTGAGGATGATCGTTTCCAGATCGCGCGGGATGTCGCTGTTGATCTTGCGTGGCGCGACTGGCTCGGTCTTGGCGATCTTGTCGATGAGTCCCTTACGGTTCGCCGCCTCAAATGCCGGACGACGAGTCACCAGCTCATACAACGTGATCCCCAACGAGTAGAGATCACTGAGTTCATCGAACCATCCGCTGAATCGTTCCGGAGCCATGTAACGCAACGTCCCGGCGACTGATCGCCATTCGCGATCGGCAGGAGGATCCAACGGTTGAGCGAGACCGAAGTCCGACACCCACACACGGCCCGTTGCATCTAAGAGTAGATTTCCTGGCTTGATGTCGTTGTGCAAAACACCTTGTCGATGTGCGTAACTCAACGCCTTCGCCACTTGGCCCGCAATGCGAGCGAACAGCTTCCACGAATCCTGTCGCACTCCACGCGTCGAAGTGCCCGACGAGATCGCTCGCATCGCGGCAGCCGAATCGGCTGCGTTCAACGACGTCTTCTTTTGTTTCTTGCGACTCAGTTCGATCTCTTCTTCAAACAACAACGTCTCTTTTTCTGTCAGTCGTTGAATCACCCAATCCAACGTGACGCCGTCGATGTACGGCATGATGAAATACGAATGGCCGTTCTCTTCGCCGAAGCCGAGCATCGAAACGATGTTTGCGTGACGCAATGACTCGACCGTGCGAGCTTCTTGCTCAAAGCGTTCTTTCCAATGCGTCATCCCGATCGCGCGTCCGGGAAGTAACTTCACGGCAACACGTTCATTCTTCGGAGCACGCAACGCTTCAAAAACGATCCCCATTCCGCCGCGACCGATCTCGC
>CAIJTL010001426.1 GCA_903823545.1 uncultured Planctomycetaceae bacterium | reverse complement strand
CGTCCCGCAGCACGAACACAATGCGGTACTTCTCCGGCAACTCTTCCAAAGCGGCCTCGATCAATTGCCGCACTTCGCGCTGTTGAGCCAGTCGCACCGGTTCATCACGCCACTGAGCGATGAACTCCGGATGCGGCAGCGTGGCGTAGCTGTCGGCTTCGTCGCTCGCCGATACCTCCAGCGAAACGGTCGGCAACCCACGCCGTTTCCGAAGAACTTTGAGCGCGTGATTCGTCGCGATCCGCAGAATCCAAGTCGCCACGCTCGACTCCTCGCGAAATTCGCCGAGATGGTCCATCACGCTGAGAAACGTCTGCTGCGTGACATCCTCGGCATCATGCTGGCTGCCAACGATCCGCCGCGCCACCGCGAAGACTCGCCGCTGAAACCGCTCAACCAGAGTTGAGAACGCCTCGAAGTCGCCACCACGAGCATGCCGGAGCAACACGATGTCCGCGGACGATCCCGCTGGTTCCGCGAACTCAGGAATCCGTTCCTCATTCGTCACGATGCGTGTCTCCATATTCGCTCTCGGCCCCGACGATGAACGCCCCTCGCGACCCACGGGAACGACTTCTCTTGAAATTATGGTTTCAGCGCTGGTTTGCAGCAACCGTAGTGTGTTGAAGACCACTGCCAATGAGACACCCACCATCAACCCATGCAGCAATTCGAACGACAACTCACGCAAGCCCATTCACGACTGCAACGCCTCGCGGAGTTCAGCGGCGTTGTCGGCAAAGTCGAGGCCGTCGACGCGGAGTTTGGTCGTCAGGGTGTGAGCATACCGCAGTCAAGGTTGGGTTTCGGCGTTTGACGTAGATGCCCCCATTCGGCGACACGGTAGCGGCGGAAGTTCTCGTCGAAACGGCAGGCACAGCAGGAACCACAGACGAGCCCAGTCGGCAGTCCGGTACTCCGGGCGTCCGATGACTAGCCCCGCGTGACCGGCGGCGGGTTGTGAGCGGTAGGTGCGGAACAAGAAATCCCACCACGGCAGGTAGAAGCCATAGTTGCTGTTCGTCTCGCGGTCTTCAACGGAGTGATGCACGCGGTGCATGTCGGAAGTCACCAGCACCCAGCGCAGCACTCGATCCAGCGACAGTGGCAGGCGGACGTTTCCGTGATTGAACAAAGCGGTCGCGTTCAACAGGATCTCGAAGATCATCACTGCCAACGTCGCCGGGCCGAGCAGCGTCGATGACGACGGCCTTCCACACGAACGACAGCAGTGTTTCGACAATGTGGAAGCGGATACCGGTCGTCGCATCAAAGTCCAGATCGACGTGATGCGCCAAACGCAGCCGCCACAGCCACGGGACTCGGTGAAAGATCCAATGCTGAGCGTAGATGGCGAGGTCGAACAGCACGACCGACGCCGCGACCTCGAACCACTCTGGCCACGCGACGAGATTGAACAGCCCCCAGCCGCGAGCTTGCACGCTGATCGCCAATCCGATCGCTCCAGCCGGAATCAGCAATCGTCACACGACATTGTTCAACACCGCCAGTCCCAAGTTGCTGAACCATCGCAGCGGTT
>CAIJTL010001425.1 GCA_903823545.1 uncultured Planctomycetaceae bacterium | reverse complement strand
GTCAGATGCAGCCCTTCTGTTTTCGCCAAGAGCCAATGCAGTCCGATGATCTGCATCCCATACTTCTCGGCAGTCAGTCGCAGTTCGCGACGTTGCTCAGGCGAGACTTCCGTGATTCGAGTCGCAAGAGTGAACGGAGCAAGCTCCAAGCCCGTGTATCCCAATTCGCTCGCAAATTGGCACTGACGCTCCCAGTCCCAGTTTTCAAACAACTCTTGGCAAATTGCAAATTTCATTCGAGATTCTCCGTAAATTCATGCTGAGGCCGTGTCGGCAGTCTTTCTCAAGATGTCACAACCGAAACTCTAATCTGCGGACCTTTGACAGACGTTACCAGCGTTGACACACAAACTTGCAACGTCAATACAGCAACCCTAGATTGCCCGGTCCTGCGATTACTTTAGGTGCCGACATTTCTTTGGTCACACAAGAACAGCCCAACATTTGCGGTCACGAAGTGCGTACTCGCAGACAATTCATTCTGTCGCTCGGCAACTCTGCAATTGTTGCGGAGTTTCGGTAGAAGTTCGATCGTCCTTTCCTTTTTCATTTTCTAGGGTGCGGGTCGATGGAGAAGCAGCCAGTTATTCAGATTAAGAATCTCACCAAGATCTACCGCGATTTTTGGGGCCGCAAAAAAGTTAGAGCCCTTAACTCGCTGAGTCTCGAAGTGAAAAAGGGAGAGGTTTTCGGACTCCTCGGACCAAACGGTTCGGGAAAGACGACGACCATGAAACTGCTACTGGGCTTGTTGTTTCCGACTGAAGGGGAAATCAACGTTTTGGGCAAGCCGGCCTCTGATGTGTCCAAGAACGAGTGGATCGGCTACTTGCCGGAAGAGTCGTACCTTTATCGGTTCTTAAATGCGGAAGAAACGCTCGACTTCTATGGTCGCCTTTTCGATATGTCAGCCCAACAGCGCAAAGAGCGGGCAAATCAACTGATCGAAAAGGTAGGCTTGCAGAATGCTCGAAAGCGGCAACTAAAGGAATACTCAAAGGGCATGACGCGCCGTATCGGCCTCGCCCAAGCATTGATCAACGATCCAGACCTCGTTCTGCTCGACGAACCGACAAGCGGACTCGATCCGCTTGGCTCGCGCGATATGAAAGATTTGATCGTCAAACTGCGTGACGAAGGAAAGTCGGTCGTGATGTGCAGCCACCTGTTGGCTGACGTGCAAGACGTCTGCGACCGCATCGCGATTCTCTACGCCGGCGAACTTAAGGAATTGGGAAGCGTCGAAGACTTGCTGAAAGAGCAACACGAGACCGAACTTCTCACTTCCAAGCTAAGCCCTGAAGCTGTGATAGATATTGAGGCCGTCTTGGCCAAACACAACGCCAAGCTTTTGCGACACGGCCATCCAACCAACAGCTTGGAAGACCTGTTCCTCAAAACTGTCCAGAAGAGTCAAGAACGTCCGGGGCAGCGCTATGTTCCTACCGGGTCTGAAAAAACTTAGCTTCGATTGGAATGTTGGGATTCTGTTCGGCCCCAAAAGCCCAAAGACGTTGTTTCTATATTCGACTCTGCACAATGCTTGGCGACGCTCTTCAGAAAATCGCCATGATTCCGAGAAGTGACTATGACGTTCGATCACGCTCCGTTTTTGTTCGGCCCTGCGTTGCTGCACTGGGTGCTCGTGTTTGGCTGCTTCGCGGGTATTGTCTTTTCGGTATCTGTATTGATCGCCTTGGGCGTTTACGGAGCGTCCGGGCCAACGGCCGTTATGGGCCGAGTTTGGCAAGGTTTGCATGACTTTCTGGGGATTTCACCACGCCGAATTTGGGCAATCTCATTGCTGACAATCAAAGAAGCGGTGCGACGCAAAGCACTGTTTGTCTTTGTTGTCTTTGCATCATTGGTCATGTTTGCTGGGTGGTTCCTTGAGTCTGATCTGCGTGCAGACCTACAAGTCAAGAACGCCGTTAGCTTCGCTCTGACAACGATCTCATGGCTCACACTGCCAGTCGTCCTGCTGTTGTCGTGCTGGGGACTGCCAGAAGACATTCGATTGCGCTCGATTCACACAATCGTAACAAAACCAGTACGTCGTAACGAAATCGTGATGGGGCGCATCCTCGGCTTTTCCATCGTTGCAAGTCTAATCGTTTCAATGATGGGAGTTGTCGGTTATGTCTGGATACGACGACAGGTTCCCAACAATGCGGAACTAATTTGTCGAGTCCCTGTCTATGGCGAATTGAGCTTTCTTGATCGCGAAGGAAACCTCACTGACAAGGGTGTCAATACAGGCGACATCTGGGAGTTTCGCAGCTACGTCGAAGGGGGGACGAGATCATCAGCCGTCTACAAGTTCCCAATGGACAAAGTTACCGACAACGTTCGGTTTGAATCTCGCTTTGAGGCCTTCCGGACACACAAAGGAAGAATCGGACAATCGCTGTTGGTGCGCTACGTCTTGGTTAACCCAACCAAGGGCCTGCGAGTTCCGCTGGGGTCGTTTGAGGTCGCAGAGTTTGGGCTCAATGAAAAAGATGTTGATCGGCAGATCTCGTTCTTTGATGAAGACAAGAACGATAACCGTACCGTTGATTTGTTTGATGACGTCGTTGATCAAAACACGTTGACGGTCGAGGTTCAATGTCTGGATGCTGGGCAGTATCTCGGCATGGCAAGGCCTGACATGTTCATTCGCATGCCAGATCGGTCATTCGTTGTTGGCTATTTCAAAGCCGTCGTTGGAGTGCTGTTGCTGTCGATCTTTTTGATTTCAATCGGCGTCACCTCGAGCACATTTGTGAAAGGCCCGGTCTCGATTCTTCTGACCTTTACAGTTCTCCTTGTCGGTCAGGGATTCCGCGAGTTCATGCTCAAACTGATCACAGGCGAGCAAAAGGGTGGTGGCCCGATCGAGTCTTGGTATCGGCTCATCACACACATGAACGATACCCTTCAACTTCCTGACAACTTCGGAGTCAAACTGATGCAGTCGATCGACAACTTGTTCATGGGCGGGCTGTGGTTGGTGCAACATCTGATTCCTGATTTGAGTTACTTCGTGATGTCACCCTACGTGGCTAACGGGTTCGACGTGCCGTGGTCAACTGCGATGGCGAAGTGCATCGCGATGACTGTGGGTTACTTGGTTCCGTGTCTTTTAGTCGGCTACTACAGCCTTACGCTGAGGGAGCTGGAAGCGAAATGATTGAACAACTGACAGCACAACAGCGAAAAGTGGCGTATCTCATCGGTATCGTCGTGTTGATGGTCCCCATCATCTTGTTGGGAATGCCTGCCACAGATGAAGCCAGTTCCGGCGGACAACTTGCACGGCTGCGGCAGACGCATGATCTTGGCGAAAGCAGCTTGGGTAAGGTCGATCCCACGAGCGCGACAATGAATCTCGTTTTGCTTGGGATGCGCGGGATCGCTGTCAACTTGCTACGAATGGAACTCGACACGCAAAAAGACCGTAAACAGTGGGCTCAGATGAGAGCCACCACCGAGTCGGTGATTCTTTTACAGCCGCACTACATTCAAGTCTGGCGCTATCTTGGCTGGAACTTAGCGTACAACGTCTCTGCCGAATGGGACGCGGTTGAAGATCGCTATTTTTGGGTGAAGGAAGGCGCCAAGTTCTTGATGCAAGGGGCCGAAAAGAATCGTCGGCATCCTGAAGTCTATTGGGAGACCGGTCGAACATTGGGTCAAAAGATCGGACGGGCTGACGAATGGAAGCACTTCCGTAAGTTCTTCAAAATCGACCCCGATAAAGATCGTTACCCCAACGGACCAGACTCAGACATCAATCCCGAAGGGAAGGACAACTATCTGGTTGCTAAAGAGTGGTATCAGAAAGCCAATGACGCTGAAGAACAACACGAGCAGCACATCATGATGCGTGCGCTCTTCCGCTCTTACCCTGCTCGCTCGCAACTCGACTACGCGGAAGCTCTGCAAAAAGAAGGTCTGTTCGACGAAACCACTCGCAATGCTTGGTCACTAGCTTACAAGGATTGGGTTGAGGGGTTCGGCAAGATGGTTTTCCAAGAAGACGATTTCGAGATTTATCTGGAAGCCGACGCAAAGGATGTCGACCAGATCGCTGACACCTCCAAAGTTGATCGACCATTAGTCGAAAGAGCGATCGACATTCACCAAAAGGTTTCCAACTACAAGTTCTGGCGAACGAAAGCTCATGCTGAGATGCAAGTTAACACGCAAGGCGTGCATCGTGAGCTTTACGAAGCCGAACAACTCTTCAAGAAGGGTGACCTCGAAGCATCCCAAGAGGCCCTCGACTCCGGGCTGAAGAGGTACGAGTTAATGCTCGAAACCTACCCCGATCTTGGCATGGACGACAATACGCTCGAAGAGGGCCTGTGGGCCGTGATGTTGTGGCAAAAGATCTATCAGTTGAAGAATCAAATCCAGCCCGAAGAATTCCCACTGAAAGCAATTTGGGAACGGGAAGCGGGACGAATTCCTAACATTCAACAGGACTTCAATCGAAAATTCGGTCCATCGTCATAAGCGGGCTGACGCTTGCGGATCGACACCAACACCGACAGCATGTCGGCCAATCGAACCAGTCTGGAATCTTTCCAAGCTGGTTCGGTTGGCCGATTCCTCTTTCCGGGAGATACTCCGATCACCATTCAGTTTCCCTCAGCACCGATTGATTTAACGGCCAGACGCGCCGCAAGTCGCAAACTGGCGAGCTTGGCAGCGAAAGTCGCTGAAGAGCTCAAAGGAAAGGAGACCATCGTACTCGATCTGACGGCGGTCACTCCGATCATGGATTTTTTCGTGATCACGACAGCAACCAGTGGGCGGCAGATGCGTGCTATCGCGGAAGAGGTTGAAATGCTTATGAAGGCAAACGGCAGCCGCCCACGAGTCGGCGTGGAAGGCCGCGAGTCCGAAACCTGGATTTTGCAAGATTTCGGCGACATTGTGCTTCACGTCCTGTCCCCTGAAGGCCGTGAGATGTATGACCTCGAACACCTTTGGGCCGATGCTCCGCAAGTCAATTGGAAAGCCGAAGCTGAGCTCACAGCAGCAACCAAGAATTAGTCGTCCAATATGGCCGACCTCAAAGATGCACGGCTGATTTATCTCAAAGGCATCCTATTCTTGCTGAGCGGTTGCCTGGCGTCATCCTTATTGTTGATCGAGCATCCGAGTCTCAAAACGGCCCTTCTCTTGGGACTGGCGATCTGGTGCTCAGCCCGCTTTTATTATTTCGCGTTCTATGTCATCGAACATTACGTCGATGCCAATTTCGCTTCGCTGGCCTTTGGTCGTTTGTCTGTTATGCGCTCAGTCGAAATCAAAAGCCAACCGACGATGACAAAAAAGATTTGGGCGAGCCGCGCGAGACATAAGACGCTCAACCAACCGATTCCTTCCACTCCTTCAGCTCTCACATTGATTTTTCCAAAGACTGTTCATGAACGCTCTCTCAGAACTCCGTAGCCGGTTTGAAAAAGTCCTCTCCGAGCTGACGTCTGATCCTGCTCCGTTTGTCGGAATGATTAAGCCGACTCAAGACGCAACGTTCGGTGACTTTCAAGCAAACTGTGCGATGCCTTTGGCCAAGCAGCGTGGCACAAATCCACGTTCGCTCGCCGCTGAAATCGTCAGCAAATTAGCGGTCTCTGACTTATGTCATCCTCCCGAAGTCGCAGGCCCCGGCTTCATCAACATTCGATTGAAAGAGGATTGGCTGACCGAGCGAATCAACGCAGTTGTTGCCGATCCACGATTAGGGGTTGAACTCGCCGCGAAACCCAAGCGAGTTGTTATCGACTACTCCGCTCCAAACGTTGCCAAGCCAATGCACGTCGGTCATCTGCGAAGCACGGTGCTCGGCAACGCTCTGTACCGAGTCTTCAAGTTCTGCGGTCATCAAGTTGTTGGAGATAACCACATCGGCGACTGGGGAACGCAGTTCGGCATGATCCTGTTTGGATACAAAAACTTGTTGGATGCAGCGGCCTTCCAATCCAACGCCGTTGGTGAATTGGCTCGGCTCTACCGCCTGGTCAGCCAGCTTTCGACTTATCACGACTCAAAAGCTGAATTGCCAATAGCAGAAACTCGGCGATCGCAGCTTGAAACGGAACTCAAGGCAGCAGAAGCAACTAAAGCACCCAACGACAAACAAGCAGAAAAGGCTCTCAAGAAGCTGCGAACCGATGTTGCCGAGATCCTAGACCAAATCAAAACACTCAATAAGCAAATCGAAACGGTTGAGTCATCGCAAGTCCTGAAAGCTCTTGCCGACGCACACCCACAGATCGCTGAACTGGCTCGACTGGAAACCGCGAAGCTTCATGCCAGGGACGAAGAGAACACGCGATTGTGGAATCAGTTCGTGCCTCAGTGCCTCGCGGCCATTCAAGGGATCTACGACCGACTCGACATTCAGTTCGACATGACGCACGGAGAGAGCTACTACAACCCGCTGCTGGCGATTGTCGTTGAGGAGATGCAGAAAAACGGCCTCGCGGTTGAAAGCGATAAAGCCATTTGTGTTTTCATCCCAGGCAACGCGGCTCCGTTCTTGATTCGCAAGAGTGACGGCGCCTTCACCTACGCCACGACCGACCTCGCCACCATTCGGTATCGAGTCAAAGAACTCAACGCTGACACGATGATCTACGTTGTCGATACTCGACAGAGCGAGCATTTCCGACTGCTGTTCGAGACCGCGCGGCTATGGGGCTATGGCGATCGTCAGTTCGTCCACGTCAACTTCGGCACGATCCTTGGCAAAGACAACAAGCCCTACAAAACGCGATCGGGTGACACCGTCGGGCTGGAAAGTCTGCTTGATGCAGCGGTCGCAAAAGCTCGACAGATCGTGAATGAGAACGACGACCGAAAGAAAGACGACGCTGGCAATCCGACTCCCGAACTCGACGACGCCACTCGAGCAGTCGTCGCCGAGACAGTTGGGATCGGCGCGATCAAATACGCCGATCTGCGGCACAACCGCGAGAGCGACTACGTCTACGACGAAGACAAGATGCTTGCGACGACCGGCGACACGGCAACCTACATGCAATACGCCTACGCCCGCGTCTGCGGCATCTTCCGCAAAGGATCGATCAACCGCGAAACGCTGCGACAAGGTGCCGGACAGATTCGCTTCACGCACCCTTCCGAGCGAGCACTCTCATTGCAACTACTCCGCTTCAGCGAAGCGCTCGACGGAGTACTGTCGGAATTCCGCCCAAACATCCTGACCGATTATCTTTTCGCAACCGCCAACAGTTTCAGCACGTTTTACCAAGAATGCTCGGTCCTCAAAGAACCGGACGAAGCAACTCGCACCAGCCGCCTTTTGCTATGTGACCTCACGGCACGAGTGATCGCAGTGGGCCTCGATTTGCTCGGCATCAAAACCTGCGAGCAAATGTGATTGTACCTCAGCAATTGCAACGTTGAAGTTTTTCTTTGGGCACAAACCGATGTCTGTTTGGATCAAAATCTGCGGCATCAGAGACATTGCGACGGCCGAGGTCATTGCTGATCAAGCGGTGTCAGCAATTGGACTCAATTTCTTCGCGAAGTCACCCCGTTCCGTTTCAACGATTCAAGCCGCAGAGATCACTCATCGGCTTCGCGATCGTTCCCCCGCGGCTTCGCCAACCGCTGTCGGACTTTTCGTGAATCACTCGCTTTTAGAAGTCGAATCGATTGCCGAGCAAGTCGGCATCACCATGATTCAACTACACGGCGATGAGCCTCCGGAATTCCTGCACAAACTTCACACGCGGCATCCGGATTGGCAGATACTGAAAGCCTTCCGAATCAACAATAGCTTGGAGCCGATTTCTGAATTCGTCGCTGAGTGCAAACGGTTGAATGTGCCGCTGGCTGGATGCTTGCTGGATGCGCGAGTGGACGGCGCGTTTGGTGGAACAGGCAAAGTCGCACCTTGGGATTTGATTGCCGAAGAGTACAACCGCGAGGCATGGCCACCTCTGATTCTTGCGGGCGGGCTGACTCCCGATAACGTCGCCGAGGCCATTCGAGTCGTGCAACCTTGGGGCATCGACACGGCCAGCGGCGTCGAGTCATCTCCGGGCGTGAAAGATCCAGAACTCATCACACGTTTTGTTGCCACCGCTCGACAAGCCTTCGACTCGATCGTCGAAGCGACGAAACAGAAATCGTAGCGTTCACAATTCGCTACTTTTTAGCCTTCTTCTCTTCGAGCTTCTTCTTGTAGTCGGCGAGCACACCTTCTGGGTCGTCGTTGAATGCATCACGACAACCGGTGCAGCAGACCCAATAAGTCTCACCTTTGAACGAGACCTTAATCGTCCCCACTCCGCCAGTGACAACGCAGATGGGACCAGTTTGATCCGAGTCTGCCAATCGAGTTCCCTCTCGCGTGTAGCCGACTTCAGCGATTCGCGAATAGAAGTTTTGTGACGAAGCTTTGCGCTCAAACAAAACCAATGTCCGCTTCTCGTTGAGTCGCGTAATGGTGATTCGTCTCGCGTCCGATGAATCCGTTCCAGCGGACTCCAAGACGAGTTTCTTCTCATGAAGCTCACCGGCGTATTCTCGCTCGGTCGTCTCTTCTTTCGACTCAATCGGCTCCACGGCCTTGAGGAGGAATACCTTCTTCGCGGGATCAAATGACAGCACTGCGGACTTCAATAACTTCCCTTCTTCAACGACGCACTCAAGGGCAGCTTGCTCGCCAGCAAACTTCCATCGCCAATCCGCTTTCTCGCGCCAAGCACCAACAGCAGAGCCTCGCTTTGGCTGGCCCGTTCCAATCCAACCGCCAATCAAATCCTGAAACTGCGTTAGCGCTTCTTTGACCGCTGCAGTACTTGCCACGTTTTTGGCAGCCGACGAACGAGATTCATCCGCATGAATAACGCTCAGCACAACCATGCCCAACAACACGACCGCCAAGGAACTGACAAAGCCAACTTGCTTCTCACCGCTTGGTTGTCGCATGACAGTCTCCTTACTTTGTTGTCGAATTCCTGAATCTTGGAAGAAAGATACCATCCACACAATCGCTTTAACCGTCAGTCGCCGGATGTTTTCTCGCCGTTTACTCGAAATATCTTTGACGATTCAGAGACGTTATTGCGTTCCATGACTCTGAGTAGTGATAGTTACCGGCCTCGCCAAACGGGCAATCAAGCCCGCGTTTATGCCTACCATCGTTTGCCAGGAAAGATTGCCATGCAAGGAGAAACCGATGATCTCGACGCTCCACGAAGCGGCGGCTTGGTCTCGTCTCAAGGAATTGAGTGGAGCTTGATTTGGTTGGCCATCGGTGTGATCGGGATGGTCTTTCTGTTCTTTTCTGTGATTGGAACACGATCAACCGACCAACCGTCCTATGATCGAGACAGTCAGATCGCACCTCGACCAATCCGCGAAACTCCCCAGCGCAACAATCAACCAGAAGTTGGCAACAGTACCGAAGCAGAATCGGCCTGAGTCACTCAGTCCGCTCGCCGCGTGAATTCGTGAAATAGTCCCAACAACCGACGAGTCATCACACCCGGCTTGCCATCTCCGATTTGTCGGCCATCAAGGCTCACCACCGGAACAACTTCTGCCGCAGTGCCCGTGAGAAACATTTCGTCAGCCACGTAGAGGTCATGGCGGATGAGCGTCGTCTCTTGTGTCGGGATACCCGCGTTGCGAGCGAGATCCAACACAGCATTCCGAGTAATCCCTTCGAGGATTCCGGCGTCGGCTGACGGCGTCTTCAACACCCCGTTCTTGATGATGAAAATGTTGTCGCCAGTGCATTCAGCAACTTCACCCTTGTGATTCAACATCAATGCTTCGACGGTCCCGGCATCGGTTCCTTCGATCTTGGCCAGAATGTTGTTGAGGTAGTTCAGCGACTTAATCCGAGCGGACAGTGCTCCCGGATGATTCCGGATCGTACTCGCCGTGATCAGGTTCATGCCGTTCTCGTAGATCTCGCGCGGATAAAGCGTGATTGTGTCGGCGATAACGATCGTCTGCGGGTTGCTCGTCCGACGAATATCGAGTCCGAGCGAGCCCGCACCGCGAGTGACAATCAAACGCACATAGCCGTCATTGATGTTGTTCGCTGCAACAGTGTCTTTCACTGCCTGAGTCATTTCTTCTGGCGAGATCGGAATCGTCAATCGGATCGCTTTCGCACTTTCATACAGACGCTCGACATGAGCCTTCAGCAAGAAGACGCGACCGCTATAAACACGGATTCCTTCAAAGACCCCGTCCCCATAAAGCAAACCGTGATCAAAAACACTGACAACTGCCTGCTCTTTATCAACGAGCTTGCCGGCGAGGTAAATCTTCATGGTGGTCAAATTCTCCAAGCAATCATCCGCAAAATGTTTAAGCGAGCTGTGGTTGCCTTGGTCGGGGCCAAGCTCTGCACCATATTTGTTTGAGTT
>CAIJTL010001424.1 GCA_903823545.1 uncultured Planctomycetaceae bacterium | reverse complement strand
TTCGCTGAGTGTTTCGAGGACGTCGTCGGCATCGACTTGCACCTTGCTGGCCGTGCCGAGCGTCGCATCGCGACCAGCGGTGACGAGGATCTGCCCATCCGCCAGCAGTCCAGCGATGGCAGGCAACGTCCCGACCGGAGCACCTGCGGGGACCATGCCATCCACGAGCGCATCGCGTCCGGCGGTGATCGTCACAGTCTGTTCGCTGCCGGTCGATTGGACGACTCCATGAATCGCCACGTCGTTCCCTGCCGAGATCGTGATCGCGTTAGTCGCATCGATCGACGGACCACCAAAAGCACCCTGCAAGGCGGGAGTTCCGTCTTGCAGCGTTCGCGAAGTGGTCAGCACCGTTTGCGTTTCGGTGATGTTCTGCGTCTGCCACTGCGTGACTGAATTCTGGCTGACGACTTTGACAAGTGACTCACCCGTCTCAAACTTCGGCCGCAGGTCATAGACGTCAGTCGGCTTGGTGACGAACTGATACGACAACTGCAAGCGCGTGTCGACGACATCAAGAAACTTCGATTCCCAGTTGTAGAGGTCGTCTTCGTAGGTCTCGAAAATTGTTTCCGTAGGAACCCAGCGCTCGGATACGGTCGTCGGCGTGACAACCACAATCGCAGCGGCGCTGTTTTGCACGCCGCCAACGCTGAAAATGGACTTTGTGTCCGAGGCGTTGTTCAGGAAGAACAGATTGCTGCTGGCATCTTCTTCGTAGACGGTCGCTGTAACGGTGTAGGTCGCGTTGCGAGGGAGATCGCGCACGCGCAAAAAGGTGTCGTCCGTGAACCCTCCATTAAAGACCGGGCCGATGGTGTCAGTCGAAATGTTACGTTCGTTCGACTGACCATTGGCCTGCACTCGCACAAAGCCCCGGATCTCTTCACCGTTGTCTTCGGTGGCAATGTTGTAGATGAGCTGGGCCTTGAAGTTGACCTCGAACAAGTACTTCTCGGCCACACCGGCGATCGTTTCATAGGTCCGGGCAACCGACTTGTTGTTAATGAGCCTTGTCGTGTTTGTGTAGCCCGATTGGACGTAGATAAAGAGACCGTTGAGGTCGTTCGCCGTGGACCTGCCACCGGCATTCCACAACGGATTTTGAAATTCGCCGACTTTGTTCCCACCAGTGCGACCGTCGTTTATGAGATACCACCGAGTTCCCGAATCTTGATAACTGACGCTCCAACGAATCGGTGAGTTGTCGTAATCGAACTCGCGATAGTCGTTCGCTTCAGGCACATCGAGTTGAGCTGACTTGTCTTGCCCGTAATAGACGCGAGCTTGGTCGTAATAGTCGCCGGTGTCTTCCTCGAACGTCGTCGCGGTTCCCTGCGAGACCACTCGCAAGACGTCCGCTTCCGCTCCGAGTGGCAGTTGGACGTACTTGTCGCGCCAGCCGTCGACCGGCAGACGCGAGGTAGTCGTGGTGTGGTATTGCTGGTAAGGCAGCGTAGGCCCAACGACGAGACTTCCGCTGGCGTTGACGAAAGTCGTATCAACCGTCTGTGGCGTGAAGGCCGTCTCCCAGCTTGGATGCCAGGGAGTCACCGACGGGATGCCGTTGATCGTGTTGTTCGTTTTCAGGTTGGCAAAGCTGACGTTGTAGAACTTGCGATAGCCCAACTGAATCAGCACGGACTCGCGCTGATTGTCGGTGAGTGCTCCAAATTCTGCCGTCGCCGGCGTGAAGGTCGACAACATCCGGATTTCGCCGCTGAGCGGGTCATAGACCTTGCTCCAATCAACGCTCGCATTCGAGTAGTCGATCCCTTCGATGAAGATCTTGCGGAACTGTTTGCCGGCAGCAGCATTCGGGTTGTAATAACCAAGCTGCGTCAGAGTGACGTCGGAAGTGTTGAACGCGCTGCCGACACGGACGCTTTCCGTGCCAACTTGCTCGGTGGTGGTCGTGGTCACGAACGTGACGAGCGGGACCAGGATGCTGCCAGCCGCGACTTGTCGCGTGCCGGTGATGACTTCAATGTCGCGCGGTGTCGTGACGATGATCGGTCGCCGCACCGGAACTGGGTCGCTGCCGACGCTCATCGAGCCAGTCACGTTGACGTCGTGACCGGCCAGCAGATGCGATTCACCGCCGCTGGTCAGGCTGCCGCCATTGATCGTGATGTCGCCACCGCTCAAGTCTGCCAGCACGATCGTGCCGAGCAGTTGCGAAGTCGTCCAAGTCGCTCCGACACCGGCATTCACTTCCAGCGAGTTCGGCGTGTCGACCTGACCGAAGAACGTCACCGAGTCGACTGCGTTGATGACCACTCGGCCGGTGCTGCTGGTCCCGACGATCTGACCGTCGAGACTCAGCGTGTCGCCGACCAGATGCACCAATTCGTCGCTTTGAATCAGCGCCGGCTGAGTGTTAGCCGTAGTGGCTCCGATCATGAAATTGCCGGTGGCTCGCAGATCGACCTGCCCGCCAACAGCGTTCGTTTGAATGACCGCATTCGGCGCGATGGAAATGTCGGTCGCTCGGAAGGAAATGCGGTCGGCGGCGTTCAACGCGCCCGTGACCATTACTTCGCTGGCTTGCGTGACGTTGATCGACATCGCGTCGGCGACGCCGGTGTGGACTTCACCGATCACGCCACCCAGCACCATTTTCTGCGGGGCCGCGAGCGAAATCACTCCACCGACATTCGTCGTCAGCGTGCCGCCGCTGATTCGTTCCGAGCCGTTGAAGACGAATGATTCCACCATCAAACCAACACCGGTCTCGTCACTGCCGCCGGTCAGCGACAGTTGGTCATTAGCCTTCACGAAACCGTTAATCAGAATGAGTTCGCTCGACGTGAGCGTGATGTCCCCTCCTTCGGGGAGCGCCGTGATCGTGCCGTCGATCCGAATGTCTTGGTCGGTCGTCACTGTAATCGCATGGCTGAGGCCGGGGGCCTCGTTGGTCGCGGCGATGGTCCGCAGCGAACTGGGGCCATTCATCGTGAAGCTGACATCCGCCGAGCCGCCGCTGACATGGATTGCGATGTCCTGCGTCGCAGCCAGCGTGCCGCCAACGGTCTGCGAAACTCCGCCGATGATCCCCATTCCGCCCAGTGACACCATTTCTTTCGCGGTAATCGTGATGTTGGTTCCGCTGGCGACGTTGTGCTGATAAGTACCGTCGGTCAGCTTCGCGTAGTTGAGCGCAATTGCCACTGCGTCCATTTGTGCCGCAGTAAGAGCCGAG
>CAIJTL010001423.1 GCA_903823545.1 uncultured Planctomycetaceae bacterium | reverse complement strand
CTGACATCCGCTTCAGCCTGGTTTGCGTCTTCATCCAACGGAAATTGTCCGAAGAGCGCGAAGACCAGCGGACCGAAAAAGCCAAGTCCATAGATCGGTCGATTCGTACTGGCGACCGTGCTGGCCACGCTGCCGGCGATCTCTTCAAAGTCGAGGATGTGATCCCCTTTCTCGAATCGCAGATCAGCCAGATCGAACACCGTGAAGAACTCGTGGCCCTCTTCGGTGACGTACAACTCGAAGCCCGCCACCTGCAACGCGCTGGCGTGAGTGATGCCGTCGAGGAAGAACGAACCGAAGAAATCAAACCCCTTGCCGTCACCCAGCAGCAGCGAGACCGAACCGTCGCCGTTGTTCGCTACCAACAAATCGAAGAGCCCGTCTTGGTTCACGTCGGCGGAACCGTCGATTCCCACCGGGTGATCAAACACCGGCAGCGAGAACGAAACAGTCGGCTGACTGCCGTTGAAGGCGGCGGCTAACAACGGGACAAACGCGAGACTGTTGCCACCGGGGTTGGGCAATACCAAGTTGCCATTCACGATCGCTCCCGGAAGCGGCGAGAAACCCAGCGGCACCGTGTTGCTCGGAATCGCATTGAAGATGCCGTTGCCCGCGCTGGGAATGAACGACACCGAGTTGCTCGTGCTGTTGGTCACAACGAGCCCTGTCTGCATCGAACCATCGGGATTGGGCAGGCTCACCACTTGAGCATCCACGGGACCGGAACCAGACGGAAGTCTTGAGAGTGCTCCGGCTCGGAAGGGAATTGCTGTTGTTCCGGCAATCGTCTGAGAATCGCTGACAGCTTGCCCATAGAACACGGCCACGGTGTTGGAGCCGCGATTGGTGACAACCAAGTCGATATGGCCGTCGTGATCCAGATCGTTCACTGTCACGCTCGTGGGGTTCGAGCCGGTAAAGATCGACTCGCCAGCCTCAAACGTGCCGTCGCCGCGCCCCTTGTAGATCAACACGCTGTTGCCACCGGTGTTGGGGACGATCAAGTCGGCCACGTGGTCGCCGTCGAGGTCCGCCAGCTTGACCGCTCCCGGAGCCGCCACGCCGTTGTCGCTGGAAGCCAATTCGTCCAGGGCCGTGGGGTCATCGCTCTTCCCGTAGTTGATCTTCACGGCATCCAGTCCCTGATTGGCCAGCACCACATCCAACTGGCCATCGCCATCGAGGTCTTGCACGGCAATCGGAATGCTGCGTTGGGCCTGACGGTCTTCTGCAAACCGGCCATCGCCTTGATTGATCAGCAGCAGCAGGTCGCCGAATTCATTCGTGGCGAACACGTCTGGCCGACCGTCGCCATTGGCGTCATGCAGACTGAATCCCGTCAGCGGAGTCGGCAGATCGATCGTCGTGGTCAATTGCAGAGACAGGTGCCCGCTCGTGTCGGCCGAATTCAAGTAGACCGACAACTGCGTTCCAGACTCACTCAAGAACACCGCATCGTCATGGCCATCGTGATCGACGTCCGCTACCCGCACGGCGGCGAACCGCGAAGGGGAATTCCCTAGCAATGTGACCATTGGATCGGAACTCAGACCGTGAGGCGTCCCAAACAAGATCGACCAACTGTTGCTGCCGGGATTGGTGGCGATCACGTCCGGCAATCCATCCCCGTTGAAGTCCCCGACGTCAGCACTCGAAGTTTGTTCGAACG
>CAIJTL010001422.1 GCA_903823545.1 uncultured Planctomycetaceae bacterium | reverse complement strand
TCGGCAGAGAATCAACACGAACGCACATAACTGCGCCGACCACGGTGCAAGCCAAAGACTCAAATCTGTAATGGCGATATTCGGCATGATCCGTAACTCACATCGTCGAAGGGATCGATTCGATCATCGCCGATGAAAACTCGGTCAATCGTTGCAGCATCCAAGGCAACAACGCGACCGTCGAAATTGCCAAAACGACAAGCTTCGGAACGAAATTGAGTGACTGGTCAGTGAGTTGAGTGGCGGCTTGAAACAGGCTGATCAATAAACCGATCACCAGGCAAATCAACAACAACGGCCCCGCAAGTTGCAGTGCGAGCAACATTGACGAGCGGATGAGTTCAGTGGCTTGATCGGAGTTCATAGAGGAATTCGGAGATCAGGAGACGCTATTCACACTAGGCAAAAATCTTGGGGCCTCATCAACTCACGCCGGTCAGCAACATGCCGACGGTTAAGAACCAGCCGTCAATCATGACGAACAGCAAAAGTTTGAATGGGAGCGACACGGTTGAGGGCGTCATCGTTGTCATGCCTAAGGCGGTCAATACTGAGGCGATGACGAAATCAATGACCAGAAACGGCAGGAACAACTGAAAGCCAATGAGGAATCCCGTCTTCAGTTCGCTCAACAGAAACGCGGGTAACAAAACCGTCAATGGGACATCGTCGTAGCTTTGTGGTGTCGGCAGATGGTTTTGTTTTGCGTGTTGACGCTGCAAATCGAGCAACATCCAGACGCCGTCGGAATTGCCAGACGATTCAATCTGCCTGCTCATGAAGCTCCGAATCGGAGCGAGGATGCGCGGGGCGACAACCTCTAATGCAGGGGACGCTCCGTTAGGCTGATTGGCATAGGGCTTCCAACCGGTCTCATAAGACTCGGTCCAAACAGGTGTCATGACGAAGGCGGTCAGGAACAGGCTCAACGCCATCAAGACTTGGTTTGGTAAGACCTGCGGAGTACCCAGCGCCTGCCGCAACAATCCGAGCACGACCGCAAATCGAACAAAGGAGGTACTCATCAGCAATACCGCAGGCACAACGCTCAACACCGCCGCACCGATCATCCATGGGAGCGACGAGGCGATTGACTGCGTTGTCAGGAGAGACGACGGATCAAACTCAGTCGAAGTCGTCGGTTCGGCGGCAGCCGTTGCGTTCGACGTAAACGCCAGCAGCACGAAAAGTGCGACCAAGAAACAACCTCGAAACGTGCGATGCCGGCCGATATTTACGGAGCTCCGCCACACTCCAAAGAGATTAATCATCCGCTTGTCTCCCGCTTTGGAGAAACAACGCTTTCGGACATCAGACGCTCCGGCCAACGCGACTCGTTAGGCATCGGTGATCGAGTGGAATTCGTTGGTAGATCGGCTGCGTTCTTGGTGGGAGCAGGTTTGTTAAGCATCGCACGAAAGGTGTCCGCCAAGCTTTGGTCACGTTGAGATGTGCGACACAGTCCGGCGAGGCAATCGATTTCGACGGGATCAGTGATTTCAGCCAACGTTTGCATTCCATGTGGCGAAAGGCTGAGCACCAGAAGTCGCGAACCACATCGGGCGATCACGACCGAGGTACGCTGATCGACCGCTCGACGCCCTAAGATGTCGAACGCTTCGCTTGGCAATCCGCGAGCGGCTGTCGGCGAATGCTTTTTCAGCCAGCGGGTTCCAAGCACGATCGCGACAACAACAGCCAACAGGGGCCAAGCGGTTGATCCCCAACCAGTAGCCGCGTTACGCGAGTTAAGTTCAGAGTTATCAGAGCCTTCTTTATTGGAGTGGCTCAGGCGTGATACCGACGGTGGCGTGATCGCGATTGGTTCGCTCTTCGATTCTTTGACCGATCGCTCTCTCAACAAGGAACCGTCGGAAGTTTCTAAGGATTCGTTCTTTTTGGTCTGCTTGGAGCCTCGCGATGACGCCGCATCAGTCGGCTTTCGCGACGTGCTCTTTGTGGAGAATGATTCTTCCTCAGCCTCGTCAGTCGCAGTCAACAAAGCACGCCGCAGCGAGTTATCCCGAATCCGTTCTTCCGCTTCAGTGGAGTTGAACCCACAGAAAAATGCGAGCAGAAACAGCACGAGGACTTCGACAATGCGCACGCCGATTTTGCCATCGACCGTGATTAATTCGCCGCGAGCGACCGTGCGACCAGCGACCACTAAATCTACAGGTTCGGCGGCTAATTGATCCAATCGGATCAGCGCACCTGGGCCAATTGCCTGAGTCGATTCATCAATGCAAGTCCGACCAAATTCAATCGCCACTTCGACGAGCGATTGAGTGTTTGTGGCGGCAATTGATACTGGTTGTTCGAGACTTCGAGAAACCACGCCGTTGTCGTTGTTCAAGCCCTGGCCAACGTCGTCATCTGCGTCGAGTTCCGCGTTGATCATTGCGACCCACCGATCAACCTCCTGGCAATTACGTCCGTCCGCACCGTTGTCAGCAGGCGTTGATCGACGGCGAGTCGCTGATAAGGACTCGTCCTCGCATGAGACGGTTGACGAAGTACGCTTCATGACATCCCTGCCACAATCGAACAGCCGGCTCCCCGCCGACTCAAAGGCGGGGTCGTATACGTCGCCTCAAAAAATCGGTCAATCCCGTATCGACTTGAGTAGGCGATCCGAAGGGCCTCATGCCCAATGTTTCAACTGTCGCGTCTTAGCTTTTCGTGTGGCTGACTTGCTGCAAATCGATTTCATTGGCGTGTGGCATGTGCGACAGGTCAGGAGCCGCCGTCACCGTCATTTGTTGGTCACGAGCAACAATTTCCAACTGTTCGCGAGTTTTGGCGATCTTGCGGAAGAAATGCCGAGTTCCCAAACGCAGCAGCCAATTGGCGAATCTTGGTGAAATCTGGCCTAATGCAAACAACGGCCGGACGGGGAACGAATTGACGATCACCTCCGGACGATCACGCAGGATTGCTTTCACCGTAGCGGCAGCGACCGCATCGCACGTGGTTTTGCCAAAGAACCAAGGTGATTCAAATCCAACTTCGGCAGCCAGGCGTTGATACATGCCGCCGTCAGTTGTGAATCCAGGACAAATCACTGAGGCACTGATTCCCTCGCTGAAATACTCAATGCGAAGGGATTGCGTGAAAGCAATTTGTCCTGCTTTCGAGGCCGCGTATGCGGCACCGAATGGGTGCCCGCCTTTTCCAGCGATTGACGCCACATTGACGATATGGCCGCAGTGAGCGTTGAACATGTTCGGCAGAACGAGTCGCGTGAGTTGCATTGTGGCCAACAAATTGACCTGCACGGTCTGAACGATCTCATTGGAGGTAAATTGATGAAAGTCTCGATGCGATTCGATCCCAGCATTGTTGACCAAGACCTCAATCGAGCCGAATTCATGGAAGGCTGAATCGACCAACGATTGAAGTTGCTCCAAATCGGTCACGTCGGTCGGGAAAGTGAGCACTCGCGTTCCCGAAGATCGCAACTCTGAAGCGGACCGTTCAAGCGACTCCTGAGTTCGTGCCGCCAGTACGAGGTTCATCCCTTCGCGTGCGAGCGCTCGCGCGATC
>CAIJTL010001421.1 GCA_903823545.1 uncultured Planctomycetaceae bacterium | reverse complement strand
GGCCAGAGCGGGATTCCGGTCAGCGATCTGTTTCCACATGTTGCGCAGCACGTCGATAAGTTGGCAGTCGTGCGGACACTGACATCGGCGTTTCCAGAACACACAAATGCGAATTACTTCCTGCACACAGGGCACGGTCAACAAGGTCGTCCTAGCACGGGAGCGTGGGTCGGATACGGGCTGGGGAGCGAGTGCCAAGATCTGCCGGGGTTCGTGGTCTTGAACGGCGGGCTGATTCCTCCTGGTGGAGCGGACAATTTCAACAGCGGATTCTTGCCTGCCAGTTACCAGGCAAGCGTCTTTGGGGCCAGTGATCCGCCGGTTTCAAACATCAAACGTGCTGAGCCAACAGCCGAATTGCAGCAGCGAAAACTCGATTTGATGCGGCGTCTTGATCGTAAGTTGTTGGAGCAAACAGGACCGGTCGATTCGCTCGAGTCGGCGATTGCGAATTACGAACTCGCCGCGCGAATGCAGATGGCGGTGCCGCAACTCATGGACTTGTCGAGTGAGACCGAAGCGACCCAAAAGGCGTATGGCTTGCAAGCAGAGTTCGGCAATACGCGGACCTTCGGACGGACTTGCCTTTTGGCTCGAAGGCTCGTCGAACGTGGGGTGCGGTTTATCGAGCTGACATGTCCGGGAGGGAATGGAGATCGATGGGATCAGCATGGTGGTCTGAAAGATGGTCACTACAAAAACGCGCTGTCGGTCGATCAACCGATTGCCGCTCTGTTGGCTGATCTCGCTCAACGTGGTTTGCTCGATAGTACGCTCATCGTTTGGGCCGGAGAGTTCGGGCGAACTCCGTTTGCTCAAGGAAACGATGGTCGCGATCACAATCCGTTTGCGTACTCGGTCTGGTTGGCCGGAGGAGGCATCCGGGGAGGTACGATCTACGGTGAGACCGACGAGTATGGTTACAAGTGCGTCGAAAACCGGCTTGAAATGCATGACCTGCACGCGACGATGCTGCATTTGCTCGGAGTCGATCACCTCAAGTTGACGTACCGCTTCAGTGGCCGAGACATGCGACTAACGGACGTGTCTGGTCATGTTGTGAAAGAGATCTTGGCGTGAGCATGCAATCGGATTCGGTGCTTGAAATTGACGTGGCCAATGAAGCCGAGACGGATCACCTCGGCGCGATGTTGGCGTCGGTTGTTGAACCAGGTTTGGTCATTGGCCTCATTGGCCAACTCGGCGCCGGAAAAACTCGCTTGGTTCGAGCGACTGCGACCGCGTTGGGGGCCGATCCAACTTCGGTCAACAGCCCGACGTTCGTCTTGATTCAGGAATACGACAGCCGCATTCCGGTCTATCACTTCGACACGTACCGCCTGCGCGATGTCTCCGCGTTTGCGGATCTGGGCGTTGAAGAATACTTCGGCGGCGACGGAGTGTGTTTCGTCGAATGGGCCGATCGCGTTGACTCCGTTCTGCCGCGCGATCGTCTGCAAATAGAAGTGACCGTTGTTGGACCGAACGCTCGTCGCCTAAAGATCACGGCGACCGGGCGATACTCCCAGAAAGTGCTGTCTCGGCTCGATAGCGCAATCAGTGCCTTACCAGTCAATTAGCTCGTCGGCAGTTGTTCGTGCTAGTAGTGGGTCAGTTTCGCTCGTAGTGACCGCATTTATGCGGTCGAATTATCGACCCGATGAATCGGGTCACTACAAACTGCCCCAGCAACTTCGTGCTCGGCACGACAACTTGCGTTTGACGTAACGCAGCCGGATACTGCGGCCCCTCAAATTGTCTGCGAATGGCCTCCGTTTGATCTCACCGCTTGAACTTTCGAACGTCGGGAATTGACCACATGGAATTGCTGCACTTCAGCCTGTTTGCGTGGTTCATACCGCTCGCGGCGGTACCGGTGTTGTTGCACTTGTTGACGTTGCATCGACTGCGAACGGTTGAGCTGAGCACGTTTCGGTTTTTGTTCGACAGTTACATTCAGCAGCGGCGGCAGATGAAGTTCATGGACGCGCTGATTGCGTTCTTGCGGACTCTGTTCTTGTTGATGCTCATTCTCGCGTGTGCCCGACCAATGGTCCGACATTGGCAAACGATGTTCGGAACAGGTGGCGGTCGCGACGTGTTTCTGTTGGTCGATTGCTCCGCCAGTATGAATGCGGTGACAGACGGAGTGTCTGCCTTTGATCGAGCGAAGACGGCAACGTCCGCCGTTGTGGACAAGCTCGGGCGCGATGATCGTGTGACCGTGGTGCGAGTCGCCGCGAAGCCGGAAGAGATCGTGACGCG
>CAIJTL010001420.1 GCA_903823545.1 uncultured Planctomycetaceae bacterium | reverse complement strand
CGATTGCCCGATCACTCGACCCATCGGCAAACCACCGCCTGAGAGCAACAGCGGAGCGAGATTGCCCCAGTGGTCTCTGCCGCCTCGATTGTTGATGCGCGGCGTGCGTCCCATCTCGCCACAGCAGACCAACAAGATCTTGTCGCTGAGACCACGAGCTTCGACGTCTTCTAAGAACGCCGAGATCGCGTGATCGAATGGGACGCCGCAGTACTTCATCCCTTCTTCGACGCCGGCATTATTCACGTCCGCATGATTGTCCCACACGAAGTTCGTCGTCACCGTCACGAACCGGCAACCCGCCTCGCACAATCGCCGCGACAGCAGCATCAACTTGCCCAACGTTTGAGTGTGATCGACATAGAACTTGTAGTTGTTCAATTTCTTGTCGATGTCGTCCGGTCGAATCAGCGGAGCGGTGTCGTAGCGAGCAATCACCTTCGGATCTTCTTTGCTCAAATCGAACGCGTCGGCCACTCCTCGCAGAATGGTGTCGAGTGCCTGTTCCTGAAACTTATCCAGTCCGTCCGCTTGCCCGCGGACATCGACCGTGCGACGAATGCGATCAAGTTCCAGACGAAGCTGCCGGCGGTCGTCGAGTCGCTCACGTGGCAGCGTGAGCTTCAGACTTTGTTGGAACGGCCCATCGCTGCCTGGCGTGAACGGTGCGTATGCGGAGCCCAAGGCTCCCGAGTCCGTGAACTTCCCAAAACCTGCTTGCATCGGCTGGGCTTTCGCATCAACGGACTGCGGAAACAACGCGGCATTCATGGGCATCCCTGTTGCGGGATTCACCGTCCCTGCGACGCGAGTGAACAACGATCCCAAGTTCGCTTTCAAAGTGTCTGCACTGACAATCGGCTTGATGTCGTGATTGCCGTCTCCGGTTACGAACGAACGGACGACCGACAGCTTGTCGGCCAATCGAGCCAACTTCGGGAACGTGGCTCCAAACGTGATCCCCGGCAACGCGGTCTGCACTTCGCCGTTGATGCTGTGAATGCCCGTCGGCGCTGTCATCTTGGGGTCAAACGTCTCGATCTGGCTCGGCCCGCCGTGCATGAACAAGAAGACGACCGACTTATCAGTCATCACAGATTTCCCAGCGGCCGTCGCAGTCGTCCGGAGATAATCACTCAACGTCAGCCCGCCGAGCGACAATCCGCCAATTCGTAAGAAGTCCCGCCGCGAACCACGCGCACCCGAATCGAAAAAGCTCAGCATCAGCCCGACTCCAAAAATCAGCACCGCCTACCCAACGACGTCAACCAATCAGCCACAACTTATCCGTCATCGGCAGAAAGGTCTATGTGCGATTGGAAATTGTTGATTCCTGTCTCTTGCCCACGAATCGCGGCTTCGCGAGTCGTACAGGATTCGCATTACCAAGGGCGTGCGTACTCGCCGTTGCGGCATTTGCTGGTAAACAACTAACCTCCGGTCGGAATTGTCCCGTCCAAGACTGCGACGGGTCGAGACAAGGCGTTTTTGGGTGGGACGTGGTTTTATTGGCTGACATGCCTGACCTTTGCGGAAGGATCGTTGATCGTGTTACGGACTCATACATGCGGTGAATTGCGGATTGGTGATGTTGGCAAAGAAGTGACCGTGAGTGGTTGGGTAGATTCGCGGCGGGATCATGGGGGGTTGATCTTCATCGACTTGCGCGATCGCTATGGCATCACGCAGATTGTCATTGAACCGGATCAGGCGGCGGCGTTTGAGATTGCTCAGACGTTGCGATCGGAGTTCGTAGTCGGGGCGACAGGGAAAGTTTCGCCGCGTGGGGAAGGATTTGAGAATCCGAAGCACGAAACCGGGAAGATCGAAGTGCGGGCGGCGAAGTTGGAGCTCTTCAATAAGTCGCGTGTGCCGCCATTTGAACCGGGTTCGTCGTCGCTGCCGAATGAAGAGTTGCGATTGAAGTACCGCTACATCGACTTGCGTCGCCCACAGCTTCAGAAGGCGATGATTCTGCGACACAAGCTGACGAAGGCGGTTCGAGATTACTTCGACAAGAACGGGTTTCTCGACATCGAAACGCCGATGCTCGGCAAGAGCACGCCGGAAGGGGCTCGGGATTATCTCGTCCCTAGCCGTGTGCATCCGGGGCAGTTTTATGCGTTGCCGCAGTCGCCGCAGCTTTACAAGCAATTGCTGATGATGGCCGGTTATGATCGCTACATGCAGATCGCTCGCTGCTTCCGCGACGAAGACCTGCGAGCCGATCGACAGCCGGAGTTCACTCAGATCGACGTCGAGATGGCGTTCGTCGAGCAAGAAGACATCCTGCGGACCATCGACGGATTGATGGCTCATCTCTTCAAAGAGATCCGCAACGAAGAGTTGCCGTTGCCGTTGACGCGACTGACTCACCGCGAGGCGATGGAACGTTTCGGAAGCGACAAGCCAGACCTTCGCTTCGCCATGGAGCTACAAGACATTGGCGAAATTGCGAAAGAATCGAGCTTCGGCGTGTTCAAGGAGACGATCGCAAATGGTGGACGAGTTCGCGGGATCTGTGCAAAAGGGGCCGCTGAAAAGTACAGCCGCAAGAACATCGACGAACTGACTGAGTTCGTCAAAATCTACGGCGCGAAGGGACTCGCGTTCTTCAAAGTGAAGGATGGCAAGCTCGATTCGTCGATCGCAAAATTCTTCACCGACGAACAGCATCAAGCGATCCTGGCAAAATTCGGAGCCGAGAACGGCGATCTGATTCTTTGCGTGGCCGACAGCAACAAAGTCACTTCTGCCGCGCTCGCCGCGTTACGCAACCGACTTGGTCGCGAGTTGAATCTTTACGATCCGAGTTCCATGAAAGTGGCGTGGGTGCTCGACTTCCCACTCTTTGGCTGGAATGAAGAAGAACAAAAGTGGGACGCCGAACATCACCCGTTCTGCTACCCAGTTAAAGAAGACTTGCCGTATCTCAAAACTGATCCCGGTCGAGTTCGAGCACAGTCGTATGACCTCGTCTGCAACGGCTACGAAGCGGCAAGCGGCAGCGTCCGAATTCACGATCCCGAAGTGCAACAACAAGTTTTCGATTTCATCGGAGTCACTCCGGAGGTTGCTCAAGACCGCTTCGGATTCTTGCTCGACGCACTCAGTTATGGGGCACCTCCGCACGCGGGGATCGCGCTGGGACTCGATCGTTGGGTGATGATGTTCCTAGGCAACGACAACATCCGCGAAGTCATCGCCTTCCCGAAGACTCAAAAGGCCGCCGATCAAATGACCGGTGCCCCAAGCGATGTCGACCTCAAACAACTCCGCGATCTGCACATCAAAACCGACGTGCCAAAGGGGTGAGGTCAACGCGTCGTAGCCACAAGCTGCCAGCTTGTGGCTTTCGGCGTGGAGCGCTTCGTTGATCGGATTTCATTTTACGACTGGATGTTCGATGAAGGTCCGCGATGTCATCCGCCAGTTGAACGAAGACGGCTGGTATCACATCGCAACTCGTGGAAGTCATCGACAATTCAAGCATCCGACAAAGTCCGGACGTGTCACTGTTCCAGGTAAACCTAGTGATGATCTTGCTTCGGGAACGCTCAACAGTATTTTGAAGCAGGCTGGACTAAAGGAGGGCGACGAATGAGATACGCTGTTGTGATTGAGAAGGCCGATGGCAATTACTCGGCCTACGTTCCGGATTTACCTGGCTGTGTGGCAACAGGACAGACTGTGATTGAGGTTGAGCGTGAGATCACGGAGGCCATTCAATTTCATTTGGATGGGATGCGAGAAGACGGTTTGGAAATCCCTGAACCAAGCTCGTTGTGCGAGTACGTCAACGCGTAGCCACAAGCTGGCAGCTTGCCCGCTACGTGTTGCGCTTCGTCCGCCGTTCCTGTTTCACGGGTCGACGCATTGGCGCTGTCGTTTTCGGAAAGAACCCATTCGGGCTGCGGAGTGTGTCGAGTCCTTGTTGTATCCCGCGAATGATCAGGCCGGTGTCGGTGCTTAAGCCGAGCATTTGAAAGCCTTGATCACGGCGGCGGAGCAGATCGGCACTATCGCGAGTCAGAATGCCGCAGGGCATGTCCCGGGCGCGGACGCGGTCTTTGATTTCCAGCAATTGGGCAGCCACGCCGGGACCTTCCCATTCGCCCAGTGCTCCGGCTGAAGCTGAGTAATCGGCGGGCCCGAACATGATGGCGTCGACACCCGGGACATCGCAAATTTCCTCAATGCACTGCCCGGCAGAGACGGTTTCCATCAGTGGGATCACGAGCGTTTCGGAATTCGCACTCAATGTGTCGGACTTCAGGCCAAGCCCCCAGCGGGTCGCTCGTTCGGTCCCGACGCCGCGCACTCCCCACGGTGGGTACTTCGCAAATCGAATTGCTTGATCGACTTCGTCAGCCGAAAAAACTTGCGGAACGACAATCCCCGCCGCTCCGATATCGAGCACTCGCTTGATCAAGCCTTGCTCGACTTCTTGAATTCGCACGAGCGGTGCGGTGTCCGAATTACGAGTCGCGCGAATGTGCTCCATCAATTCCTTGAAGTCGAGATGCCCGTGTTCTGCATCAATGACAACCCAGTCCAAGCCAAGTGTCACCGCGATCTCCGTGATCGTCGGCGATTCGAGTGTGACCCAGAGTCCGCAGGTCGTTTGGCGGTTAGCCAGTTTCTTCTTCAGCGGATTGCGAGCAGTCGTCATCAGTCATCAGTCCTTCTTCAAGCGTTTTGGCCCGCAGGGAGAAGTCGAGACAATTTGTAGGAAGCTGACGACCCACGGAACACTCAAAAAGAGAGAGAAATCTCAGAGAAGAGAGATCGTGCCGATATCAGTGGCGCGTGTGAGAGTGTTGCGAGAACTCGCAGAGCCTTATTCTTTCTTTCGAACGATGCGATCACATTCTTTGTGATGACGTGAAAATGGTTTTCGAACGGAGTCGAATGATGCCCAATGTTGAGAAGAGTTACGAAGAATTGCTCAGCCTTCTGCGTGAGGCGGCGTTGTTGAATTCGTGTGCGAGCGTCTTGGGATGGGATGAGCAAACGAATTTGCCACCCGCAGGAAGTCAACATCGAGCGGAGCAACTCGGTCTGTTAGCCGGTTTGACTCACGAACGGGCGACATCTCCTCGCATCGGTGAGCTGTTGTCAGAATTGGAGCAATGCGGCTCGCTTGGCGATGTCGATTCACCGATGGCGGTGAATGTTCGCGAAGCGCGACATGCCTACGACCGCTCGACGAAGTTGCCTCGAGCGCTGGTTGAAGAACTCTCGCAGACGACCGCGTTGGCGCAGCACGCGTGGGTCTCCGCGCGGAAGAAGTCTGACTTCGCGGAGTTCCTGCCGTGGTTCGAGAAAGTCGTGTCGCTCAAGCGACAGCAGGCCGATGCGATCGGGTACAACGGCGGCGTTCCGTATGACGCTCTCTTGGATGAGTTCGAACCGGGTGCATCATCCATCGAAATAGCGGCAGCCTTTCGACCACTTCGAGATGAGTTGGTCAAGTTAGTCACCGCGATCAAGGGGAGCTCACGTCAGCCGGATGCGAACCTTCTCAGACGGCGATTCCCGATCGAAGCCCAAAAGAAATTTGCCGAAGAGGCGGCTCGAAAAATTGGTTTTGACTTCGATGCCGGCCGACTCGATATCGCCGCACATCCGTTTTGCAGCGGGTTGGGTCCCGGCGATTGCCGACTCACGACGCGCTACAACGAGCAACATTTTCCCGGCGCGTTCTTAGGCACGATGCACGAAGCGGGACATGGTATGTACGAGCAAGGTGTCAGCAAAGCGGCGTTTGGTTCGCCGATGGGTGAAACCGTTTCGCTTGGCATTCACGAATCACAATCGCGACTATGGGAAAACTTTGTAGGACGGAGTCGCCCGTTTTGGCAGCACTTCTTCGGACTCGCGCAACGAGCGTTCGCTGACTCACTGAGCGATGTCACCTTTGATGCTTGGTACGCTGCAATCAACGATGTTCGTCCATCGTTCATTCGCGTCGAAGCGGATGAGGTGACCTACAACCTCCACATCATGCTTCGTTTTGAACTGGAACAACCGCTGATTTCTGGTGATCTCAAACCGGCGGATGTTCCGCAGGCGTGGAATGAATCTTTCACACGTTACTTCGGAATCACGCCGCCAGATGCGGCTCGCGGCTGCCTGCAAGACATTCACTGGAGCGCCGGATTGATCGGTTACTTCCCAACATACTCGTTAGGCAACATGTACGCCGCGCAGTTTTTCGTCGCTGCGCAACGAGACCTCGGCGATCTGTCAGTGCCATTCACCAACGGCAACTTTCAGCCGTTGCTTGATTGGCTTCGCACCAACATCCATCGCCGAGGTAAACAGCTCCGAGCCAACCGCTTGGTGCAAGCCATCACCGGTCAACCACTGAGTCACCAACCTCTCGTCGATCACCTGCATCGCAAGTTCGACGAGCTATATGGGCTAACGTAACCGAACAACGCCCTTATTCGTCGGTCACGCAGCCTTCAGAAGCGTTCTTCACATTCTTGATGAATTTGTAAAGCGTGCCTCGTGTGTGCTTGTAGGCAGGAGCTTTCCATGTTGCTCGTCGACGGGCGAGTTCATCGGCCGAGACGTCCATGTCGATGGCTCGCTTCGAGGCGTCGATGGTGATCTTGTCTCCGTTTTGGACGAGAGCAATCGGGCCACCTTCTTGAGCCTCCGGTGTCACGTGTCCGACAATGAATCCGTGCGACCCACCGCTAAATCGACCGTCAGTCATCAGTGCGACATCACTGCCGAGTCCCGCCCCCATGATGGCAGATGTGGGTGTGAGCATTTCGGGCATGCCGGGGCCCCCTTTGGGGCCTTCGTAACGGATAATGACAACGTCACCCTTCTTAATATCGCCTTGTTCGAGCCCGCGAAGCATTGCTTCTTCGCCGTCATAAACTCGCGCGGTGCCGGTGAAAACCAAGCCCTCTTTGCCCGTGATCTTGGCGACGGCCCCTTCGGGAGCGAGGTTGCCTCGGAGAATTTGGATGTGGCCAGAGGACTTAATGGGCTTTTCGAGCGGCTGAATAATCGGCTGCCCTGGCAGCAAGCCTGGCAGAGGTTCAAGGTTTTCGGCCAACGTCTTACCGGTGCAAGTCAGGCAGCTTCCATCGAGCAGTCCTTTCTCCAGCAAGTACTTCATCAAAGCTGGAGTGCCACCGATCGCTTGCAGGTCGGCCATGACATATTTGCCACTCGGTTTGAGGTCCGCGATAAACGGGATGCGATCGGAGGTCTTCTGGAAATCGTCGATTGTCAGTTGAAGCCCGGCTGCTCGCGCAATCGCGATGAAGTGAAGTACGGCATTCGTTGAACCACCCGTCGCCATGATCACAACCAGCGCGTTCTCAATCGACTTGCGAGTGATGATGTCACGCGGCTTAATGTCCTTTTCCAAGAGCAAGCGAATTGCCGCACCGGCGCGGAAACACTCGTCATATTTCAGGGGATCTTCCGCAGGAATTGATGAGCTGTATGGCAACGACATGCCCATCGCTTCGATCGCAGAGGCCATCGTGTTCGCCGTATACATGCCGCCGCACGCACCCGCTCCAGGAATGCTGCAACGGATAATTGACTGACGCTCTTCGTCCTTCATGCGACCGGCGATGTACTCGCCATAAGCTTGAAACGCACTGACGATGTCGAGCTTTTTATCCTGCCAGCATCCCGGCTTGATCGTCCCGCCGTAGACCATCAGCGACGGCCGATTGAGCCGTGCCATCGCCATGATGCAACCGGGCATGTTCTTGTCGCAGCCGGGGATCGAGATGTTCGCATCGTACCATTGTCCCCCCATAACGGTCTCAATGCTGTCGGCAATCAAGTCGCGTGATTGCAGCGAGTAGCACATCCCCTCAGTCCCCATCGAGATGCCATCGCTCACACCGACCGTGTTGAACCGCATCCCAACCATTCCTGCAGCCTGAACTCCTTCCTTCACCTTCAAGGCCAGATCGTTGAGGTGCATATTGCAGGTATTGCCTTCGTACCACACGCTCGAAATACCAACTTGTGCCTTATTCATATCTTCTTCGGTCATGCCGGTTCCGTAGAGCATGGCCTGAGACGCACCTTGTGAGCGAGGTTGAGTGATGCGAGCGCTGTACTTGTTGAGTTGTGTCATGATGCCGTTTTCAGAGTTTCCGAGTGAGATTTGAAATTTGAGGTTCCAGACGAGAGTTTGGCATCGACTGCGGATGACTTCCAGCGAGGAAGGGGGAACGATCACAGATCGCCCGAATTGGCACTTTCACGGCATCCGAGTTAAGAACGCATTCCGGCTTGCCAATTCTCTGATGGAAAAGGATCAAAAACTCATGCGACAAACGCCGCCACGACCTTCTTGCATTTGGAAAACGCTAGTTTTGCTCACTTTGGCCCTCTTGGCACAACGTCGCGTTGTCGCTGACGAAGGGATGTGGATTTACAACCATTTGCCAACGAAACAGCTCAAAGAGAAATACGGATTTGAGCCGACTGCTGCGTGGACCGAGCGACTTATGAAGTCGTCGGTGAGGTTCAACTCCGGCGGCTCGGGCTCGTTTGTGTCGAGCACTGGGCTGGTGCTGACGAATCATCACGTCGCAGCAGATACGCTCGCGAAGATTTCGACTCCTGAGCACAACTACTATCGCGACGGCTTTCTGGCCAAAGGACTCGCTGACGAAGTCCCCGCTCCGGACCTGGAACTCAATCAGCTTTTGGAAATCGTTGATGTCACCGATCGCATCAACAAAGCAGTCGCCGCCGAAACGGCTGACAAGGCACAGCAAACTCGGCAGGCCGAAATAGCTCGCATCGAACAGGAATCGACCGAGCAGACGAAATTGCGAAGTGACGTTGTCACGCTCTATCAAGGCGGGGCGTATCACCTCTATCGCTACAAGAAATACACCGACGTTCGCTTGGTCTTCGCTCCGGAGTTTTCGATCGCGTTCTTCGGCGGAGACGCGGATAACTTTGAGTACCCGCGACACGATCTCGACATGGCAATTTTTCGTGTCTACGAAAATGGTAAGCCAGCAAAGATCGATCATTTTCTGAAATGGTCCGCCAGCGGTGCAAAAGAAAACGAACTGATTTTCGTCAGCGGACATCCGGGTCGAACCAGTCGGCTACTCACTGTCGATGCGTTGAAGTTTCAACGAGACGTCCGCGTGCCGCAGCAATTGAATCTGCTCCGACGACGAGAAATCTTGCTCCAGCAGTTTGCTGCCGACGGGGACGAGTTTGCTCGCCGTGCGAAGAAAGATTTGTTTTCGATCCAGAATAACCGCAAGCGCATGATTGGCATGATTCAAGCCCTTCACGACCCCCGTTTGTTCGACACAAAGAAACAAGCTGAAGTGAACCTTAGGTTTGGCGGAGGCAGCGCGACACCGCTGCATTCAGGTCGCAAAGCAGAAACAGCCCTCGCAATTGATCCCTGGGATCGCATCTCGGCGGCGAACGAGCATCACGCGCATCTTTTCAAGCGACACTTGTTGCTCGAATTTGGAGCGGGATTTTATTCGGACCTGTTCGGCATCGCTCGGTCGCTTGTGAGAATGGCCGCCGAAGATGCAAAGCCTAACGAAAAGCGTTTGGCCGAATATCGCGATTCTGGCCGTGAGTCATTGAAGCGAAAAATCTTTTCGCCAGCTCCGATTTACGAAGACCTTGAGCGAGCAAAGCTCGCCGATTCGCTCGCCCTGTTGCTTGAAGAATTGCATCACGAACCCGAGGTGCTAGGCAAAGCCCTTGCTGGCAAAGGCCCTGTTGTGCGGGCGGCGGAGTTGATCAACGGCACGAAGCTGAAGGACGTCGAAGAACGAAAGCGGATCGCGGCTGGAGGTTGGAAGGCGATCGAAGCTTCTACTGACCCGCTGATTATCTTGGCGCGCGATATCGACGAACGAGCGAGATTGATCCGCAAAGAATACGAGTCATCAGTCGAAGAGCCGGAACGTCAGGCTTACGGCGAGATCGCCAAAATTCGTTTCGCCAAGTATGGAACCTCGGTCTATCCCGATGCGACGTTTACTCTGCGACTCTCGTTTGGAACGGTCCAGGGAATCGATGCCGCAACTTCAGGTACGAACGAGCGAATTCCTGCTTGGACAACTCTTGGTGAAGCATTTGAATATTCGGCTTCGCACGGAGAGAAGGAGCCGTGGAAGCTCCCGACTCGCTGGCACGAACGTAAGGCAAAAGTCGATCCGACAACGCCGTTCAACTTCGCGAGCACGTGCGACATCATCGGCGGCAACAGCGGCAGTCCGGTCGTCAATCGCGACGGAGAGCTGGTCGGTTTGATCTTCGATTCAAATCTATTGGCTCTTGGAGGCGAATACCTACATTCGTCTCCAACTGGCGGACGAGCAATCTCCGTGCATTCCGCGGGGATGCTCGAAGCAATGCGGAAGATCTACGATGCAGGAAGGCTTGCAGACGAACTGGGGAAGTGACTTCAAATTGCAGTTTCAAGACAAGCACGACGCGCCAGCGAGTGGTCATCAATGTCGAGCCGTGAGCCACTCGCTGGCGCGTCGTGCTTTCATGTTCGTTACGCAAACAATTCAGCGATCGGATGGCCTGATTCCAAAATAGGAATCGGGCGCTGTTGGCGATCGCGCACGGTCGCTTGGTGATCAACTCCGACCGCTCGATAAATGCTGGCGAGCAAATCGCCGGGGCCGAGCGGTCTGTCTTTTGGCTCTCCGCCGTTTGACGTCGTTGAGCCGATCACTTGGCCGCCTCGAATTCCGCCGCCGGTCAACACCGCGGTCATCGCTCCCGGCCAGTGCCCGCGGCCAGCATATTGGTCAATGCGTGGCGCGCGACCGAATTCGCCGAACGCCGCAACAAGCGTTCGATCGAGTTGACCGCGCTCTGCGAGATCATCAATGAGCGTTCCAAACGCTTGGTCAAACAGCGGGAGCCGCTTGCGCAAGTTCTTTTCGATTGTGTAATGGTCGTCCCACCAATCGACATCTTTTTCATAGAGGTTGATGACGACGAAAGTCACCCCCGCTTCAATCAGTCGCCTCGCGAGCAGAGCCGATTGCCCGTAGGCATGCTTGCCATATCGCTCGCGAAGCTCCGCTGGTTCCTGCGAAAGATCGAACGTATTTCGAGCCGCCGAACCGCTGACGAGTTCGAGCGCCTCGCGTTGCACATCGGACAACGCTTGGTACTGCGGTTCGGTATCTCGTCGCCGAGCCAATTGGTCAAACTCGTGTAACAACCCGCGGCGGTCATCGAGTCGCGACATCACAACGTCCGCCGGTAATTTGAATTCTGGTGGGCGGAAATT
>CAIJTL010001419.1 GCA_903823545.1 uncultured Planctomycetaceae bacterium | reverse complement strand
TCCGTGTTTCCGGTGGTGTCGCTTCGCTCAACCACCGGCTAATCGCTGTGAACCCTCCGGGTTGAACCGCAAATGCGCAACTTCAAAACTGACACTTCGGGTTAGTTACTGCGTCGACCCAGCGCGCGTTCGTAAAGTTCAACGTATTCGCGAGCGCTTCGGGACCATGACCAGTCGCGAGACATGCCTGCTCGTTGCACACGATGCCAGGCTGGTTTGTCGGCGAAGAGCCTGAGCGACCAATCGAGTTGCTGCCAGAATTGTTCCGGATGGTGATCGTGGAAACTGAATCCTGTTGCAGTTCCGTTGGCGAGCGTTTCTGCAGTTGCTCCGACGACGGAGTCTGCCAAGCCACCGGTTGCTCTCACAATCGGCAGAGTTCCATACGCCATCGAATACATCTGATTGAGTCCGCACGGTTCGAATTTGCTCGGCATCAGAAACATGTCCGATCCCGCTTCAATCTGATGTGCGAGCGATTCGTCATAGCCAATCACAGCACGAGCTTTCTGCGGGTACTTGGCCGCGAGGTGTCGGCAGAGTTCTTCGTACTCCGGCTGACCGTTCCCCAAGATGACTACTTGAACGTCTCGCTCCAGGAGCCGATCAGCACACGCGCCGATCAAATCGAATCCCTTCTGCCATGACATGCGTGATACGAGCCCAAACAACGGCACGTCCGCTCGCTGCGGAAGCCCCACTCGTTGCTGCAAGGCCCGTTTGCATTCGACTTTGCCGACGTCCAATGAATCGATGTCGTACTTCGCCGGAAGATGTGAATCGAGCGACGGGTTCCATTCGTGCGAGTCGATTCCGTTGAGAATGCCCGTGAGATCAGCCGCTCGATCACGCAGCACGCCATCGAGTCCGTGTCCGAATTCTGGCGTCTGAATCTCGCGGGCATACGTTGGGCTGACAGTGTTGATGAGATCTGCGAAGACGATTCCCGTCTTCAGCAGGTTGACCTGCTTCCAAAATTCCATCTGTTTCCAGTTGAAATATTCGTATCCGAGTCCAGTCAGCGGCATGGTCTCGGCGGGGTACGCACCCTGAAAGGCCATGTTGTGCAGAGTCATGATGGCAGCCGTGCGCTCCATCGCGGGGACCCACTTGCGATACTGTGCTTCGAGCAACGCGGGAACGAGCCCCGTCTGCCAATCGTGGGCTTGGATAATTTCAGGTCGAAGATCAAGTCGCGCGACGGCTTCGAGTGCCGCTCGCGGAAATGCGGTGAAGCGTGCCGCGTTGTCCGCGTAGTCTGCTTTGGAATGCGGTTCTTGATAGATGCCGTCACGATCGAAGAACTCCGGCTGATCGACGAGCACCACGCGGACGTCTGAGCCGGGCATTTGAGTCTGACGAAGCGAGATCCCAACTCGACGGTCGCCCAACGGAATATCAAACGACTCGCCGATCGGCCGCGACTCGACGTTGTTTTTCGCGAGAAAACGAGAGTAGTTGGGGAGAATGAGCGTCACATCGTGCCCCAACTCAACCAGTGCTTTGCTCAACGCACCGGTCACGTCTGCCAAACCACCGGTCTTCGCAAAGGGAACCGCTTCCGAACAAATCTGAACGATACGCATAAAACAAACTCCCGAGCGCTTACTGACTGAGCAATCACGACGCTGATGTTAGATACCGAAAAGTAACCCGAAGCGTCAGCCAGGGCGAGCGTTCGATCGCCGTTGCCGGCGACAACGCACTTTGTCGTGATGGCCTTAATGATGTCGTGATCTCGATCTTCGCCTAACGACGACGATGGTTGCGACTTGCAAATGCTGCTTATACTCATGCCTGTCGATTGACGAATTGAGGAGCGATGTCATGCCCAAAGTCATTGTTGCGTTCAGCTTGTTTTTCTGTGGCATCCTCGTGTCTGCGAGCGAGTCGCCTCAAGAAACAGCGAAAAACGCAGCGGTATCGTCGAAAGCCAACGACACATTTTGGTCGCTTAAACCGCTCGTCACGCCGCAGCCGCCACATGTTGAAAAGACATTCGCCAACTTTCAGCCGATCAATTCGATTGATCAATTCGTGTTGAGCAAGCTGATCGAAAAGGGATTAACGCCGTCTCCTCACGCCGATCGGCGAACGCTGATTCGGCGAGTTTATTTTGATCTGATCGGACTGCCGCCAACGGCAAACGAAGTTGACGAGTTTGTCACTGATCCGCGTGAGGACGCCTACGAATGCTTGGTCGATCGGCTGCTGGCGAGCCCGCAGTATGGTGAGCGATGGGCACGGCATTGGATGGATGTCGCGCATTACGCGGAGACTCACGGGCACGATCAGGATCGACCTCGCCAAAATGCGTGGCCGTATCGCGATTACTTGATTCGGTCATTCAACGATGACGTGCCGTATTCTCGATTCATCGAAGAGCAAGTGGCCGGTGATGTGCTCTTTCCTGACGATCCCCAAGCGACCGTCGCGACGGGATTCCTCGCAACCGGCCCGTGGGATGAAAGTTCCTTGCAGAGCATTCAGAACGACACCGACGACAGGAAGATCGCTCAGTATCTCGATCGCGACGACATGGTCACGACGGTGATGAGTTCGTTCGTCAGCACGACCGCCCACTGTGCTCGCTGTCACGATCACTTCTTCGATCCGATCAAGCAAGCTGATTACTACGCGCTGCAAGCAGTCTTTGCGGGAGTCGATAAAGCGGATCGTCCGTATGAACCAGACCAACAAACAGCACGACGACGCAGAACGCTGCAAACGGAACTGGCTCAATTGAACGGACTCAAAGGGAAAGCTGATCCGCTGTTGCTGACGCCAGCGATGCAGCAACTGGCCTCCGCATGGGAGGCGAAACAAATCTCAACGCCGTCCCTCTGGCAGGTGCTGGAACCGGTTGAAGCGAAATCGTCCGATGGTTCGACGTTGACTAAGCAGTCAGATGGCTCGGTGCTCGCCAGTGAGAAGCGTCCGGAGAAAGATACTTACAGCCTCATCTTTCACACACAGTTGCGAGCAATCACCGCGTTTCGCTTGGAGTTGCTCACTCACGATTCGCTTTCGCACCGTGGACCGGG